>DBKH01000035.1 GCA_002297815.1 Bacteroidales bacterium UBA755
GACCCTTGATGCCGATCATGCCTCGCTCCTTGGCGAATGCCAGGAACTCATCCTGAAGAGCCTCGTAGCCCGGTGCCATCACGAAGCAGACATTCATCAGCGAGCGGTCCTCCTTCGCAGCGGTGCCAACAAACAATGGGTTGCGATCGATTTCTGAATATAGCAGGTCAGCCTTCTGTTGATTAATCTTCTGAATAGCAGGCACGCCACCGATGCTCTTGAGCCACTTCAAAGTCTCGTTCATCATGAAGATGGAGAACACAGGAGGAGTGTTGTACATGGAAAGTTTCTCAATGTGGTTGCGATAGTCAAGCATCGCAGGGAGATACCTTGAAACCCTTCCGAGGGAGTCTTTCTTGATGATTGCGAAGATCACACCGGCAGGGCCAACGTTCTTCTGCGCTCCACCGTAGATGAGATCGTACTTGCTCACGTCCACCGGACGGCTCATGATGTCGGACGACATGTCAGCGATCAGCGGAACAGGGCAGTCAATGTCCTCTTTGATTTCAGTTCCGTAGATGGTGTTGTTCGTGGTGATGTGGAAGTAGTCGATGTCCGTTGGGATCTCGTACCCCTTAGGAATGTAAGAGTAGTTCTTGTCGGCCGAACTTGCGAGAGCATACGCCTCTCCAATTCCCTTTGCCTCCTTGAGGGCTTTCTTCGCCCAAACACCTGTCTCAAGATAGGCTGCCTTCTTCTCAAGGTAGTTCATCGCCACATAGAGGAACTGCAATGAAGCTCCACCACCGAGGAACACAATCTCGTGAGTTTCAGGAATATTCAGGAGCTCTCTCCAGAGTGCGCGGCACTCGTCCATGGTTGCATCCCACTCCTTTGTGCGGTGAGAGATGCTCAAGACAGAGACACCTGTGCCTTTGAAATCCTTCAAGGCCTCAATGGCATTGTCGATGGCCACCTGCGGAAGCAGGCAAGGGCCGGCGTTGAAAACGTGTACTTTCTTCATTTCTATTATAGTTTCAATGTATTATTAATGTATGCGTCTTAAAATAACCATAAAGAATGTCCGATAAAAATTTCAAATTTTTACCAGCATATTCGTTATGCCTACAAAATCAAAACTGATTTTGCGGTAAATATAGGCAATTAAAAGGATTTGCCCAACATTTACCGCAAAATTATAAATTATCTGTAGCCCAACAGGTACGAGATGATGGCCATTCTGACGTACATTCCGCCTCCGGCCTGCTGGAAGTAGTAGGCGTAAGGGGTGTCATCCACGTCTGTTGAGATCTCGTTGACTCTTGGAAGCGGGTGCATGATCTTCATGTTCGGCTTGACGGAACCGAGCATAGAGGCCGTGAGTCTGTAAACATCCTTTACCTTATTATATTCATCCATGTCGGGGAACCTTTCTTGTTGGACTCTGGTCATGTAAAGCACGTCGCAGATGTTAAGGCCATCCTCGATTCTGTCTGTTTGCCTATAATCAACACCCTCGCGGTCAAGCATTTCGAGGTATTTCTTCGGCATATTCAATTCCTCTGGGGATGTGAATATGAAATGAGGGTCGAACCAGCGCAAGGCCTCCACGAGCGAGTGGATGGCGCGTCCGTATTTCAGGTCTCCGACCATATTCACTGTCAAACCATTAAGTTTGCCTTGCGTCTTTTGGATCGCATAGAGATCGAGCAAGGTTTGCGTTGGGTGCTGGTTTGCTCCGTCACCAGCGTTGATGACTGGTACCGATGCCACTGACGCTGCGATGTCAGCTGCCCCAGCCTGAGGGTGTCTCATCACGATCATGTCCACATAGTTGGACACAATCTTTATGGTGTCCTCCAGGGTCTCTCCCTTGGTCTGGCTGGTGTTGCGGTTGTCAGGGAATCCAATCACTCTGGCTCCCAGCCTGTTGACTGCGGCCTCGAAGGACAGTCGGGTTCTAGTCGAAGGCTCGAAGAACAGACAGGCTACCACCTTACCAGCTAGGAAGTTCTGCTCCCTGTTGGCTTCGAATTCCTTTGCTACATCAAGGATGTGAAGAATCTCATCCTTTGAGAAATCCTGAATTGAAATAAGACTTTTAGGCATAACATTTATGATTTAAAGTTCGTTTATCTCGCAATTGTCAATTTTTCCGATTCTGGTTCTGAAATCATCTTCTGCCGAGAGGCGTACCCAAGTCAGAAGGGAACATTCTGTCCCGAAATCCTGTTCCTTCTGGCGAAGGTCCATGTCCTTGAGAATCTTCATCACACTGTTCATCGCTTCGTAACCGAATTTGAGCCTGAACCATTTGCCGGCAACCTTCTCAACACTTCCGGCCTTGTCCAGGGCTTCAGCCGAGGATGTTTTGTAAGCTCTTATCAGGCCTGGGATGCCTAATTTGATACCTCCGAAGTACCTCACGACCACCACGAGCACATCACTCAGCCCTCTGGAATCTATTTGTCCTAAAATCGGCCTTCCAGCTGAGGAGGACGGCTCTCCGTCATCGTTAGCTCTGAACTTGTCTCCGAGGTAGCCCAGCCGATAGGCGTAGCAATGATGCCGCGCATCGTGGTACTTCTTTTTCAAGTCGCTTACGATGCCTTTGACCTCATCTTCTGTTTCAACGGGAAAAGCAAATGAGATGAAGCGACTGCCGTTGTCTTTAAACAGCCCTTCAGCCGGTCCGGGAACACTCTTGTAGGAGTCTCGGATGATGTTTTCTGGTGTCTCCATTCCTAAGACACGAAATTAGTGTTTTTCACATAATTTTGCAACGGAACGAGATTTTTTGTAATTTTGAAATGGTTTATTGAAGTAATATTTATGGTCTATAAATTCAGGGTGACACTGGCAGGAATCAAAGGATTCTTCCGGGTCTATGAGATGAGGGGTGAGACAACCCTTTATGAATTTCACAAGCAGATGCGCGCGGACATGGAGTTTCCGCAGGATCAGTTGATAATGTTCAAGGCTATGGATGCCGGGGGCAGTGTCCTTGCCCGTTATGGCCTGTTTGATCTTGGTAGCGGAACTGTGGATAATGTCACTGTAGCTCAGACGGTTAAAGCAGGAGTCGCTTCGTTCTTGTACTTCTACGATGTGCCTAACCGTAAGAGTGTGATTGTGACGTTCGAAGGCACAGAGGACAAGCCTGGCTGCTCTCCGACCATCGTTGAGGTCAAAGGGCCTAATCCAATTGAGTTTGAGAATGGCTATGTTGCTTTCGAGGATCTGCCTGATTCTCAGAGACATCTGCCTGGGCAAAAACCTGATTGGGGGCCAGATGATGACGATGACGAGGGCGGAGCATCGCTTTCTCCGGATGTGGACGACGATGATGAAGATGATGAAGAGGAGGACGATGATGAAGATGGAAAGATAGTCTTTGACGGGACGGAAGATCTTGACATATAGCATTTTTCAATGAATATGCGGCACCGACTTCTCATAATTCTCGGACCTACCGCTGTCGGCAAGACGGACTTCAGCATTTCGAAGGCTTTGGAATATGGTTCCCCGGTGATTTCATGCGATTCCCGTCAGATTTTTAGGGATATGTCCATAGGGACAGCTGTTCCAAGTGCTTCGCAGCTTGCCGCTGTGAAGCATTATTTCATTCAGACCGTTCCTGTGACCCAATCCTACACGGCTGGAGACTATGAACTTGAAGCTGTGCAGTTGGTTGAGGCTCTGTTTGCCCAAGGGCATGAGACCGTGGTTATGACCGGAGGCTCAATGTTTTACATAGATGCTGTCTGCAACGGGCTTGACAACCTTCCGGACGGGGATCCTTCTTTAAGGGCTGAACTCTGGGAACGTCTTGAAAAAGAGGGGGTGGAATCCCTTTCAGAGGAGCTTGAGCGGATGGACCCACTAACTTATTCCCAAATTGACATTCGTAACAGCCAGAGGGTCATCCGAGCACTTGAAGTTTGTCTGGTTTCGGGGAGGCCATTTTCCTCATTCAAAACAGGGGAGAAGCGCATCCGTTCTTTTGAGATAGAGAAGGTCGGGTTGACGCGTCCACGCGAGGAACTATATTCAAGAATTGACGGGCGAGTCTTGAATATGATTGAAGAGGGTCTAGTTGAGGAAGTGCGTTCTTTACTGCCTTTCAGGAATTGTCAAGCTCTGCAAACTGTTGGTTATAAAGAGATTTTTGAACATCTTGACGGAAAAATTCCTTTGGATGAAGCTGTACGTCTCATCCAAAGGAACACTCGCCATTATGCCAAGAAGCAGCTCACTTGGTGGCGTCGCGATCCCGACATCCGCTGGGTTGACATTTCTGGTCGCTAACCGTTGGTCGCTGAGCCTGTCGAAGTGCTGAACCTAAAGGTCACTTCGGCAAGCTCAGTGACCCGCAGGCTCGATGCCCAAGTCGATTCGGTTGCTGAGCTTGTCGAAGCATCGAATCGACTAGACTCAACCTAGAATGGCAAATCGTTGCTAGGATCTTCGGACGGAAGATCGTCAATAGTCGGAGCCGGAGCCTGCTGAGGCTGTGCACTGTAGTTCTGCTGCGGAGCCGGAGCGTAATTCTGCGGAGCCTGATAGGCTGCCTGCTGAGCCGGAGCCGATTGCCCAGCCGGAGCGATTCTCCACACGCGCACGTCATTGTACCAACGTCCGTTGTACTCCCTAGCTCTAAGATTGAACGCGACCTTGACCGCATCATTGATCTGGTACTTGTCAAGATCTGCGACTTTGTCATTCCCAAATGCCGTTAGGCAGACCTCAGCGGGGAAGTTCCCGTCTTGATATTCAAGGACAAAATCTTGCTTTGTCCAAGACCCCTTTGCCCCCTGACCACTCTGTTTGGCAAGCTTCTGTTTGATCCTGCCTTCTAATTCCAATGCCATGATGATTCTTTCTTTGGTAAAAATAAACCTGCTCAGCGCTTGGCGCAAAGCAGGCTGTTGATTCCGCTGCCTTGGGCAGGGATTATTTCTTGTCCTCTACAACAGGCTCAACAAAATGCTTAACTGAGTCAAGCTGAATGTCGAACACGAGAGTTGAATAAGGGTCGATGCCGCTTGTTCCGCGCTCACCGTAGCCGAGTTCTGAAGGAACGTAAAGGGTGGCTTTACCACCTTCTCCGAGAAGCTGAAGACCCTCGGTCCATCCTGGGATGACTCTGTTAAGAGTGAGCATCACAGCGTCCTGCTCAGCGGTAACTTCCTCGATGACAGTACCATCGGTAAGGGCGAGCTTATAGTGAACATAGACTGTGTCCTTAGAACCTGGCTTCACTTCGTTACCAGCTTCTGCGATGATGTACTGGAGTCCGGACTCGGTTTCCTGCACGCCAGCCTTCTTGCGGTTGCTGTCCAAGAACTTCTGCTCCTTCTCTTTGTTGATTGCACCAACATATTCAGATCTCTTCTGGATGAAATCATTCATGATGCGGTTCATCTCCTCAGGGTTAACCTTGAACTGCTTTGTGAAATCCTCATCGCGAGGGTTGCCCTTTGAAGCGACAAAGTCCTCAGCGCCTTTCTTGATCATGTTGAAGTTGAGGTCGCCCATGCTGTAGTTCTTGATCATGGAACCGAGCTGGATTCCAAGAAGGTAACTTACAGAATCAACGGTGGCCTTTGAAGGAAGAAGATCCTTGGCGTTTACTGGCTTCTGAGGGATTGTGGCAACTGCTGTGCTGTCAGCTCCGTCAGCCTTGCCATCTACCTTGTTAGAGTTGCAGGCTGTGGTGGAAAGCACCAAGGCAGCCACTGCAAGCATTTTGATTGTCTTCATAATATCAATTTTTTAAGTTGTCTATGTTGGCTTTCAGGGCACAATTACCCTAAAAGTTCTGCAAATATCGCAAAAAATATTGACTTTATTATCAGTTAGGAAGCAAAATGCTTGTTTATCCCGAAAACAATTACTATTTTTAGAAATAATTAGGAAATCTATGGAGATCGACTCGTCATTGCTGAATTCCAAGTTGAAAGAATTCTTTGGTTTCGATTCCTTCAAGGGGGATCAGGAACAGATTATCCGTAATCTGTTGGAAGGGAAAGACACGTTTGTTCTTATGCCTACAGGTGGCGGGAAATCCCTATGCTTCCAACTTCCAGCTCTGGTGATGCCGGGCACTGCGATTGTGATCTCTCCGCTGATAGCCTTGATGAAGAATCAGGTGGATGTGATTCGGGGCTTTGTGGAGGAACGCAACGGGGTTGCGCATTTTCTTAATTCATCTCTAAACCGGGCTCAAATTCAAGAAGTTCGCTCGGATGTTCTGTCCGGAGTGACAAAGTTGCTCTATGTGGCACCAGAGTCTCTTACCAAGGAGGAGAATGTGGAATTGCTCCGCGAGGTGAACATTTCGTTCTATGCGGTTGACGAGGCTCATTGTATCTCCGAATGGGGGCACGATTTTAGGCCTGAATACCGCCGAATCAGAGACATGGTCGAGATGATTGGGCGTGCTCCGATTATCGCTCTGACGGCCACAGCTACCCCTAAAGTCCAGAATGACATCCAGAAGAATCTCGGAATCCTAGATGCAACGGTTTTCAAGTCCTCGTTCAACAGACCTAACTTGTTCTATGAGGTGCGCGACAAGGTTGATCCAGACAAAGACATTATT
The DNA here is from genome assembly GCA_002297815.1 of Bacteroidales bacterium UBA755. GTDB lineage: Bacteria > Bacteroidota > Bacteroidia > Bacteroidales > UBA932 > Cryptobacteroides. The sequence continues at coordinate 6,548 of DBKH01000035.1, forward strand.
CGCTACATAAAGCAGCATCCTGGTAAGTCCGGAATTATCTACTGTCTCAGCCGGAAAAAGGTTGAAGAGGTTGCCAAGCTATTGGAAATTAATGGGATTCGTGCGCTTCCGTACCATGCCGGGCTGGATGCTAAGACAAGGGCTGAGAATCAGGACAGATTCTTGATGGAAGATGTGGAGGTGATTGTGGCAACGATTGCTTTTGGAATGGGAATCGACAAGCCGGATGTGCGCTTTGTGATTCATTATGATATTCCTAAAAGCATCGAAGGTTACTATCAGGAGACCGGAAGGGCAGGACGTGACGGAGAGAATGCCGAGTGCATCACCTTTTATAGTTATAAAGACATCCGTAAGTTGGAGAAGTTCATGCAGGGCAAGCCGGTTTCCGAGCAGGAGATAGGTCGGCAGTTGCTGATGGACACTGTCGCTTATGCCGAAACGAGCATTTGCCGCAGAAAGATGCTTTTGAACTATTTCGGTGAGGACTATCCACTGGACAATTGTGGAATGTGCGACAACTGTGTCAATCCAAAACCTACATTTGATGGTCAAAAAGAGATGTGTCTGGTCATCAGACTCATCAAATCTCTTCCGGAGCACTTTAAGATTGAGCATCTGGCCTTCGTCCTTGCCGGCCAGGCTAATGCTTTGATTAAGTCCTATCGTCAGGACACGTTTCCGCTTTTCGGTTCGGGAAGCAATCACAGCGTGAAATTCTGGTGCGCTGTCATTCATCAAGGGCTGATTCTCCATCTTTTGGCAAAGGAGATAGAGTCCTATGGGTTAATCTACGTCACGGCCCAAGGTGAAAGCTTTTTGGATCATCCTTATGAGATAACCCTTGTGGAAGAGCGGCAGTTTAAGGGTAAAAATTCCGATGATGATGACGATGACGCTCCGTCACCTTCAATGAAAGGAGGAGGCGGTGACGCGGCCCTTCTGTCCATGCTTAAGAATTTAAGAAAAGACATGTCCAGAAAACTGAATCTCCAACCATGGATCATCTTCGGCGATCCTGCGTTGGAGGACATGTCGATTCTTTACCCAATTACCTACGATGAACTTCATAATTGTCAAGGCGTTGGAGAAGGGAAGGCCAGAAAGTACGGGAAAGAATTCATTGACCTGATTCGCAGGTACGTTGATGAAAATGACATCACAAGGCCTGAGGACTTCGTGGTGAAGTCGGCTCCGACAAAAAGCGCGGACAAGATCTTCATCATCCAAAGTGTGGACAGGCGGATGTCTTTGGAGGACATCGCTGATGCAAAGGGTTTGGAATTGGATGAACTTGTCACTGAGATTGAAGGAATCGTGGCCTCAGGGACGAAGCTGGATCTAAACTACTACATCGGTCAAGCAATTGACGATGAGGTGGTTGAGGATATTTATGAATATTTCAAAAGCGAGGCTACCTCTGATTCAGTGGAAGAGGCGGTGAAGGTTCTTGGCCCAGATTACGAAGAGATGGAGATCCGTCTTGTCAGGATCAAATTCCTCTGCGAGATTGCGTCCTAGATTGTCACCATCTTGAGTTTGCGGTTCTCGAAATGAGCAAGTCTTCGGAATCCGAACATTTTTACATATTGTGCGAAATAGTCGAACCTGTCTCCGACTTGTTCTGGGGTGTGTGAATCCGAGCCCATGCAGATGATTTCTCCACCGAGTTCCATGTACCTAAGCAAGATGTCGCGGTCTAGTTGTGGGGTACGAAGGCCGTAGGTCTTGTAGCTTTTGGTGTTGATTTCCAGGCCCTTCCCGTTTTCAATTAGGTAGTTGAAAATCTCATCGAATAGCCCAGGAAAATCTCTGTACAGGATGCTCTCCTTAGGGTAGGGAGCGTAGCGGGCTACATAGTCGAAGTGCCCCATGATGTCAAAGTCCCCAAGCCATTTCATTTCTCTTAGCAATGTCTCAAGGTAGCGCCCGTAGGCTTCTTTCCAATTTTTCCCCTTGAAGTAAGGTCCGAAATAGGGGTCGGTGTCTTCCAGATAGTGCACGGACGCGATGATCTGATCAAAACGATGCTTTGCTAGATGCTCCCTTGTCTGGTCATGGTTCTTCTCTCCAAGACCAAGTTCTATTCCTTTGAATATCTTGAATTTCTTTGGAACCTCCTTGCCGAAAGCCCCTTCACCGATGAGCCCGTTCACCCTGTCAATCTCCGCTTGTTGTGCCTCCACATCGAAGACCTCACTGACGATAGGTTCAAATTGTTCCTTCATCTGAGGAACGTGGAAATCGCAGTGATCGGTGAAGCATATTCCTCCGAAACCTTTTTTGGCAGCGGATAATGAACTTTTTTCTACTGTAGTACCCTCTCCATCGAAAGAGAATTGGCTGTGGTTATGTGTATCGAAAAACATAGGCACGAATATAGCATTTTTTACTTAAATTTGTAAATTGTATTTAAAGGAATAGTATTATGTTCACATTTGGTTACAAAACATCGTTCAGCAGTATTCTTAGGGCGTTGGCTGCTATCGGAATTGGTTTGGTGATGATTTTCGACAACGCAGCCTCGGTGACAGTCGTAAAAGTCATCGCAGCGTTCCTGCTTGCGTCCGGAATCGTGTCGTTGGTTTATGGCTTCATCCGCAACAAGAGAGACGGTGTGCTACCACTGATGGCTGTGAACGCTGTCGTGGATTTGATTTTGGGTATTTTGCTGTTCCTTAACCCTGTCTGGGTGGCCGGTTTCATCGTGACCTTGATAGGCATTGTGCTCATCCTGTTCGGAGGACTGCAATTAATTGCCTTGTCGGGAACGTTATCCCTGTTGGGCGCAAGTTTTTCGTCTCTGATTCTTTCAATATGCGCGGTAGTAGGTGGAGCTTTCCTGCTGTTTAATCCGTTCGGAGAGAGGATCATGAGCATCTGCGCTGGAAGTTTTCTTGTCCTTTATGGAGTGTCGGAGTTGATCTCCTCATGGAGGATTCGCAAAGCCAAAGAGGCCTACGAAATCAGGTTCAACACTACGGAGGAGCCCCAGCCTGATCAAGACGTGATCGAGACATCTGGTTTGGAAGACGCTAAAGAAGTGAATTACACAAAGATAGACGACTAGGAATGATTCCTAAGGAAACGGTTCAGAAAATTCTTGACACAGCCCGTGTCGAGGAAGTTGTGGGCGACTTCGTGACTTTGAGAAAGCGCGGGGCCGACCTTTGGGCCTGCTGTCCGTTCCATGGCGAGAAGACACCGTCATTCCATGTTATCCCTTCTAAGGGGCAATATTATTGCTTTGGCTGTCACAAAGGAGGGTCCGCAGTCGGGTTCATCATGGACTACGAGCATCTTTCTTACGTGGAAGCATTGCGGTACCTGGCCAGAAAATACAACATCGAAATAGTAGAAAAAGAGGAGACTGCGGAAGACATAGCAAACCGTCAGCGGAACGAAAGTCTTCTGCTAGTTTCTGAATATGCCAGCAACTTCTTCAAGGAACAGCTTAAGACAGAGGAGGGTAGGGCAGTCGGACTTGAATATTTCCATTCACGTGGCTTGACAGACGCGACCATCGAGAAGTACGGTCTGGGTTGGGCACCTTCTAGCCGTCATGCACTTTCGGATGCCGCCAAGGCTGCGGGGTACAAGGATGAATACCTCCTTGAAACCGGCCTCTGCGCGACCTACGAGCCGGACAATAGCCTGCACGACAGGTTCTACGACCGAGTTGTGTTCCCGATTCATTCCATGAGTGGAAGGGTCATTGCCTTCGGTGCAAGGACTTTGAAGTCAAAGGAGGCTGGAAAGCCTTACGCAAAGTATGTCAACTCTAAGGAGTCGGACATCTACGTCAAGAACAAGTCCCTTTACGGAATCTGGTTCGCCAAGAACGAGATGGCTCGTAAGGACAAATGTTATCTGGTTGAGGGTTATCTGGACGTGCTCTCGATGCATCAGCTCGGAATCACCAATGTGGTTGCCTCCAGTGGCACTGCGTTGACGGAAGGCCAGATAGGCCTCATAAAGAGGTTTACCCAGAACGTCACGATCATGTACGATGGCGACTCTGCTGGGATTCATGCTGCCCTGCGTGGAATCGACATGTTTCTGCGTGAGGGGATGAACGTGAAAGTAGTGCTGATTCCGGATGGAGATGATCCGGATTCATATTCCCGAAAACATTCTTTGGCAGAGGTTGAGGAGTTCCTTGCCGGTGCTGAGATGGATTTTGTGGATTTCAAGTCCTCGCTGCTGATGAAGGACACTGCCAAGGATCCATTGAAGCGGGCCGAGATGATCAACGACATCGCAGACACGATTGCTGACATCCCTGATGCCGTAAAGCGCTCTGTCTATGTCGATTTCTTGAGTGACAAGTTTGAGATTCGACGCGACATCCTAGATGAACGAATCGGTGCCACTCGTTCCAAGAGGCTCATTGAGGAGAAGAAGGCCGCTGACCGTGAGCGGGAAAGACGTCAAAATCTGGTGGCTTCGACAGGCTCAGCCACCGATGTAGCTCCGGTGGCTGAGCCTGCCGAAGCCTCAGAAGCACCCGTCCAGCGCACTGGCCTGGATGCCTTGATAGACAACCGCATCATGGCCACCGCAGAGCGCGACCTCCTGAACTTCATCCTAACCTATGGTACCACGAAATTGGAGTTCCAAAGCGATTCCGATTTCTACTCTGGTCCAGATGAAGACGCACTGACAGTGTTTGATTTTATCAATCAGGCTTTGGAAGAAGACAATTCAGGCTTCGAGAACACTGTTTTCCGGAAAACGTATGAGAAATACTCTCAGGATTACTATGAGGGCTACTCACAGGAGGAAATCGTGAAGCACCTGCTAGATAGTGAGGACCGTGATGTGGCCTATGTTGCGTCCCAGCTTTCGACTGACGAAAGGTATGACTTGTCCATCAAGAATTTACGCCAGTCGATGATGTCCAAAGGCTCGTGGTTGACCATTTATGTTCCTAAGGCGATACTCGTTTTTCAGCAATGTCGTCTAGAGAACAAAGACAGTGGGCTGAAGGACAGGCTTCGCGAAGCGCAATCGGCTTCGGATTCCGACTCGGTGATGGAGATCATGCAAGAGATGCTTAAGGTGCAGAAGGCTCTTAAGTTGGTGAAAGTCAGATTAGGAAGAGAAAAATAATATTCATGAATATGGAAAAGAAATTCAAGAGAACACTTGTGACCTGTGCGTTGCCTTATGCCAACGGACCGGT
>DBKH01000033.1:0-6421 GCA_002297815.1 Bacteroidales bacterium UBA755
CCGACAAGCGTCTGCTGGAAGGACTGAATTAGCATGAAATAGCTGAATGCGCGCACAGCATGAGCCTGAGCGATGATGCAACTAATCTCATTGGCGTCACCTGTCGCTGAGCCCGCAGAGGAGATGATGTAGTTGACATTGCTAATGATTTCGTAGAAATATTCCCACGTGAAGTAGCAACGCCAGATTTTGCTGGTGTAGCGGTTGCGCTGGTCGTAGTTGTAGTCATGCCAGAACCACCCCGCTCCTTGGGCGGTCTGAACCATGTCATCGCCCATGAGGTCGGCTGCGAGCGTCACCGCCATGTTCCCGAAACATTGGTGAGCGTTAGCAGTGACAAAGTCGAGACGGTTGTACATTGTCGCATAGACTCCGTTCATGGCTACTTGCAAACCTTCGACATCGGCAAGAATCTTTTCCTTGTCAACATCTGTTGTGGGGGAGGTCTCCATCAATGAAGAGCATGAGCTGCAAATTGTCGCAGCCAATATCATAACGATTGGAAATCTTTTCATAAAGCTTAGAATTTAATGTCCACACCAAGTGAGACCGTACGGTTCGGGGTGTAAGTGTAGGAGGTGGATCCAGTAAAGCTGCTCTGAGGATTCAATCCCTTTAGTGCGCTGAACATCATTAAGTTGTCACCAGAAGCGTAAAGACGTAGTGAACGAATATGGTACTTCTCCAATCTAGTGTTCTTGAATGTGTAGCCAGCCGAAACACTCTTGATGCTGAAATATGACGCGTTGATGAGGAATCGGTCGTTGATGACAGTCGTGGCGGTGGTGGTGATCTTCGGGACATCTGTAATCTGCCCAGCCTCAGTCCATGCACGCAGAGAGTTTACGTGATATGTCTGACCCACGTAAGACGGTTCCATCAGGGAGTTGTAGGTGCTGTCATAGATCTTGCCGCCCAAGGAATATGTGAACAGGGCTGAGATGTCCAGATTCTTAATGTGAAGGCTGGACGACAGTGAGCCGTAGATGTCAGGCAGCCTGCTGCCGCAGAGCCATTTGCATCCTGAAGCAATGGTAGCATTGTTAGTCACGTACTCGCTACCCTTGATCGGAGCACCATTCTCATCCTTGGCGTAGGCAAGATAAAGCTGCTCTCCGGTTGCGGGATCGACACCAGCACTTCGGGCTATGTAAAATGTGTTTACTGTCTCGCCTTCGCGGATCAGATAAACTCCGTTGTTGATGTCCTCACCGTTGCCAGTAAGGGACACCACCTTGTTGTTGACTGTAGACCCCATGAGTGTCACGTTCCAGAACAAGTCCGGGGAGTTGAGGATGTCGTAGCCCAAGGTGATGTCCAATCCGGAGTTGTACATTTTCCCGACATTGGCGTAATAGCCGGGAAAACCCAAGGAGATAGCGATAGGATATTCAAGAAGCATGTCCGTTGTGGTCCTTTTGTACCACTCTATGCTTCCGCTCATCCGGCCTAGTACCTTGAATTCGACTCCAAGGTTCACGTTGCCGTTCTTCTCCCATGTAACATCTTGATTCTCAAGAGAAGAAATGATGGCTCCTGAATATGACCCATTCGGGTAGGTCATGTCATAGAGTGCTTGCCATGCGTAGTAGGAGCCAATGTTGTCGTTGCCCTGAATGCCGTAACTGGCTTTCAGCGTCATGTTGTCTATCCAGTCTATTCCTTGCATGAAGGCTTCCTGCGAAACCCTCCAGGACGCTCCCAGTGACCAGAATGTTCCCCATCTGTTCTTTTTGATGAACCTAGAGGAGCCGTCAGTGCGCAGGCTCGCTGAAAGGTAGTACTTGTCAGCGAAATTGTAGTTAGCCCTGCATAGCCATGAGTTTATGCTGTAGGTCTCACCAGTGGATGTGGCATCCGCCAGGGTGGATCCCATTCCAAGTTCCGTGAAGTCATCGAAAGGGAAACCAGTTCTCTGTCCCATCAGATAATGGGATTCGATGTTGTAAAACTCGTGTCCAGCCATCATGTCGATGGTATGCTCACCGAAGACATGCTTGTAGGACAGCAACTGGTTCCATGTGTAGCTGCGTGTGCGTTGATATTCCTTGGTAAGACGTCCAGAACCTGCCGCGTTTCCATTGTTGCGGTTGTACTTTGTGGAGTTGTTCTCGTTCAAGATGTCAGCTCCCAGGGATGTGCTCAGCTTGAAGTCACCGAATTTTATTCCCAGATGCCCCCTCAAGTTGACATTATCACTTATCATGTAATAGTCGTCATCGAAGAGGGTGGCGATGCAGTTACGGTTGTTCTGCGCACCTGCCGGTCTTGAGGAACCGTAGTCGAAGACACGCTTGCCATTTTCAAGAATGGCATTTCCGTCTGCGTCAACCTCGTACACCGGGTAGATCGGAGCCATCATCATGGCTGTGTACCAGATGTTGTTGGCTTGGGTCCCGGATGCTCCGAGGTAGTCGCTTTTGGAATTGGAATAATTGGCACTGAGACCGAACTCGAACCAATCGTAAGGTGTGAATTCGGCTCCGAGTCTGGCTGTGATGCGTCGGAAAGATGTTGTGGAGATTGTTCCGTTTTCGTCAAGGTAGCCAAGAGATGCAAGGTACTTGCTCACATCTGATGCTCCGGACATTGAAAAGAGATACTCCTGACGTGTCGGAAGTTTGGCTTTTGCCTCTCCAAGCCAATCTGCAGAGTATTTGGCCACTGCATCCCCTACGACCTTTCCGTCCGCATCGAAAAGATTCTCCACGTCCTTGTCGAAGATGTTGTACTTGTTGTTTATGCCGAGGACATTCTTTGCAAGACGAGACGGAGTCAAAGACACCGCCTTGCCTGGAAGGTAGCCTTCTGTGTAAACGAGATCGTTGTATGTCGCCCTGTACATCTGTTCCATGTACTGTGTGGCATTGACTGTCTCGTACGGGCTGATTGCCATTGAGTTGAAACCAACGCGCGCGGTAAAGTCTATTGAAATCTTTTCATCGACATTTCCTCCGCTTTTGGTGGTCACGATGACCACTCCGTTGGCTCCTCTGGAACCGTAGAGTGCTCCCGCAGATGCGTCCTTAAGCACGGACAAGCTTTCGATGTCGTTGAGGTTGAGTGAGTTGAGACTCCCATCGTAAGGAATGCCGTCCACGACAATCAGTGGAGAACTGCTTGCGTTGATGGATCCGAATCCTCTTACCATGATGCCGGCTCCGCTGCCTGGCTGTCCGCTTCCGGATGTGGTCATCACACCGGACATCTGTCCGTCAAGCATTTTGGAGACATCTGCCACAGGTCTGTCCCTCAGCTTCTCGCCTCTTATCGTTTCCGCTGAACCCGTGAACGATTCCTTGGATGCTGTACCGTAAGCCACCACAAGGACGTCATCAAGAACATTGACATCAGCTGCCATCGCGACATTGAGCGTGGACCGCCCATTCACAGCGATGGTCTGTTCCTGCATCCCAAGGCATGAGAACACGAGGATCGCGTCTGATGGGACCGAGATGGAATATTTCCCGTCTAAGTCGGTGATTGAATGGTTGCTTCCGCCTTTTTCAAGGACAGCTACTCCAGGCAGTGGTGCGTTGCCAAAAATATCAGTCACCTGACCGGTGACTGATATTTTCTGTGCCGACAACGGCAGCATTGCCGCAAGCAGTGCCAGCAACGTGAGCAGAATTGTGTTCTTTCTCATATTACTCTTTTATGCAACGGGTGGCTGCACCGTGTGTGCGGTTGAGCATTGATTCGCTAGCAGGGTTGCCCCAAGCCAAGCATTCGTAAAACACGGTGTTTGAATTGTCTGTGCAAGTGTTGTAGTACCCGCTTCCTCCCACACTTTGGAGCGTGCCGTTATTAGGGTCGAGTTTACCTACTAGTGGGAACCAGTACTCTTTGCCTGCTTTCGTCTTGTAACGGAAGCCGATGCACTTGTCGTAATCCTGGAACCAAGGGTACGACTCGTCATAGGCCCCGTCATCATTGAGTGAACCCTTTTTCTTGTACTCATTGCGGAAACCCCAACCGCTTCCCGCGGCAGGAATACGCCATCCCTCAGGGCATGGGTCGTAGATTGTCTTGGCGTTGGTCTTACCGCCCCAAAGATCGTTGTTCTGGAGAGAGGCTTTGTCCGTAAGCCAATCCACTACCGGCCATGCACTTGAAGGCGCACCGTAGAACACATCCGGATGCTCAATCGCCAGCTGGAGATTGGTGCTTGTGTTGTCGTTGTAGGTTGGTCTTTCCTCAATCTTCATGTAGATCTGGTTTCCATTGATGTCGTACATGCGTTTCTGAATCTGAGATTCCACATCATCGCTTCCTGGGAACGGATCCTTACGTCCCCATTGGTACATCAGACCAAGGGCATCCTTGCTGTACTTTTGCGCGCTCAAGGCACCGAGATTACGATCCATGTACCTGTAAGTGTTGCCATTTGCATCAGTCCATTCGAAAATGTCTGCTTCTGGATTATAGTCCGTTACCCAGACATGCCAACTCCACACGATCCTGTCTCCATCGCGGGCTGCAATCACAGCGTTGCCTTCTTTGCCGTCAGCAAGCTTGACAACGACAACTCCTTCATTTCCGTTTCCAGAAACGGAACTTACAAGACCTATGGCATCCTGCCAAACGAGAGACGCGTTGTCAAACTCTAGCGCGGTTGTCGAGTTGCCTTTCACGGCCTTGATTGTCAATGTGCTGCCAGGTTTTACAATGTGGCAGTTGGCGGCCCCAGCGGTGGTGGTGATCTCAACGATGAAGATTGAACCGGAATATTCAACCTTTCTGTTGTGGTCGTCAGTTGCACTGATTTTGATTTCGAGAGTCTGGCCTATTGAAGCAGGAGCGTTGTATTTCACTTTGATGATGTCTTCACTGACTGAGACTTCCGTGCTCCATCCCGATGACACCTCCACGGTAGGGGTCCCGGTAATCTTTGCAGGTGCGAGGTTGAGAACCTTGTATGATAGGGTGAAAGAACCACCAGCCTTGACAGCCATTGAATTTGGCTCTCCGAGAACTGTGATTGAGAGTGGCTCGGATGCTTTCACCTTGACGCTGACACTCTTTGTCAGGCTTCGTTTGTGAGTGTCGCTTGCGGTAAGCGAAACCTTGACTGTGGTCTCTTCCGTGATCACTTCCGGGGCTGTCAGTTTGATGGTCCCCTGATAGTTGACATAGTCCACCTTGCCAAGTGCACATGAGTAGTCGCTATTGTCTACAGAAGGCACAAGCTCAAGTGTGGCCCCTTCGGAACCTGTGACAGTGAAAGGAATCTCCAGAGTTTGCCCAGGATTGATTGTCGGTGCGCTGTTGTCGAAGAATATTCCTAAATCCCCGTAGTCATCGTCACCCTTTTCGCCACCACCTGGCTCGTCCTCAGAGCCACCTCCACCGTTGCCTGTTACAGAGACATCCACAAAACGCGATAGCTTTCTGTGATGCGAGTCGGACACCTTGAGGAACACCTGTGCCTCAAGGTCACTGGAGATTGTCTTGGATGCACTTACCAAGATTACCCCTTGTGCGTTATCATAGTCTATCTTGCTCAGTTTGCACTTAATCTTGCTGTTGTCTGAGGACGGCTCGAAGTCAAGCGCGGCACCATCTGTGCCAGTGACAGTGAACGGAACCTCTATGGATTCACCAGCATTGAGAGACACCTTTTCCGTGTCGAAGATGATGTTAAGCTCCCCATAAGAGTCTGTCAACTCGTTATAAGTGCAGCTGCTCAGTGTCACCGCCCCCGTTACTATGAGGGCGATGAGGTTAAGAATTCTTTTCATCAAATATTGTCAGATTTTAATTTATTCCTTTATGCAACGTGTAGGGAAAGCGTAACAGAGATTGAAGTTACCGCGTGCCAATGGATCCACCTTGATGGCGGAGATGTCATCGTAGTTGCCGCTGCCGATGGTGTTGACCTTGAACACGCCTCCTCTGAAATTATAGGAGTCAGGCGCAGTTGCATAGTCAGGATCAATGTCTGAACACCAAACCACGGCTCTAGGCAGTAGTGTGCCAACACAATTTGCACAAGAGAATTTGGTTGAGTTGGAGTTGAGCTCACCTGTGATGGTAAATCTCAGACCGTCATAGACACATCCTCTGAACTGAGCTTTCTTCCTGTTGCCAGCAGCGTACTTTTCGTTGGTACCTATGAGGTCGGAATTTTCATAGCTTGAATCCCAAAGTTCCTTGACATCGGTGGCAGCCTTGACTGCGGTCCATGCTTGGGCGCTAGCTACTTTGTAGCCGGCAGGGCATGGGTCGTAAGTGCTTTTCTTTCCACCGTTTTCCCAAAGAGCTTTGAAGTTGTCGGCACCGAAAGTAGTGGCGTCTGTGGTGAGCCAACTATAGCCGTGCTTTGCTCCGCGGGAGTACGTGTTGTTGTAGTAGATTGTCGGGTTTTTGATTGTGTTCTCCAGATTGTTAGCTTCAGTATTCTTTACAATCTGAATCTCAA
>DBKH01000033.1:6462-12826 GCA_002297815.1 Bacteroidales bacterium UBA755
ACTCTTGATCTTCAAATCGGATTCCAGGGAACGGATCCTTGCGCCCGTACTGGTAAACAAGGCCGACTGAGAGTTCGCTCTTTTCGTCAAGGTTAAGTGCTCCGATATTGCGGTCCAAGAAGGTGAAATCACCAACTTTGACATCCTTAGGAGCGTCTGATGTCACCCAGAAGAGCCAGCTCCACACGACATTTCCGGAAGCGTCCAGACCATTGACTAGTGCATTTCCTTCCTTGCCTGGTGTGAAATGGACAATTGCGTCAGATTCATTGACTTGGGCGACATCAGAGAACAAGCCTACAGCATCCTGCCATGCCAATGCGAGTGACACCGCTCCAGATTTCTGTCCACTGTTACCCTTCAGGGTCGGGAACTGTGCGTAAGCTCCTGGAGCCACAATGAAAGAGTTGGCTGCCTCGGTCAGTTTTACGAATCCTTCAAGTACTGTAGGAACCACGTTGATTGTTTTGGATGATGTCCTGTTGTTGGCCACATCTGAGAACGTTACATTGACATCGAACGGTGTTCCGTCAAGAATCATCGCTGGGGCTGCGATGGTGACGGTACCGTCTTCATTTCCGGAATTAAGGGAGTATTTGATGTCGTAGGCTTCCACGGCACTGCTTTCAATCTTGACAGAAATGTCATTGCCGCGTACGTCATTGAGAGTGAAATCAATGCTGACAGTCTCACCTGAACTGATGGTGACTGACTTGCCATCACTGATAGCTGGGAATTGAGGATCAAGTTCCTCAAGGGACTTTTCGCAAGATGCGAAAGACACGGCAACCGCAGTTGCCACGAAGCATTTAAAAATCTGTCTCATTCGTTTTATTTTTTATGTTACGATTTCTCGTTAGGGCTTGCAAGAACGCAAATGATTTTCAATAAAACAAATTCTTTTTCTCGTTGTATTTGGCTATAAACGTTTTATGTGGTGCGTCCCTCTCGATTCAATAATCGAAAATAAGTTAATGTTCATTATGGAATCATAGCCCGTCTCTTATTGAAAGATTGTTAAAAACCATATAATGCTTCAAGATTGGAATATTTTAGGCGTAGTGATATTTTTTTTTACATGAAGTAATATTTTTTTGTGGTCTAAACAAAATTTACTCGCAATTCAGGACAAAATATACTCGCGGTTCAGCGGAAATCGTGGCACGGCAAATTGGATTTCTGAATAGTATGGCTAACTTTGTAGTGGAAACGGGATTCGTGTGCGTTGAATCCCGGTCCGGGTGTTTTTAATTTTTGAATATGATCAAGTCAATGACCGGTTACGGCAAGGCTGAGGCCGTCCTGGAGACAGGTAAACTCACCATTGAGATCAAGACGCTTAACGGCAAGAACTCCGACGCCAACATCAAGTCTTCTCTTCTTCCGAAGGACAAGGAACTTCAGGTGCGCAGGAAGATCACGGATTCTTTGGTGCGCGGCACGATTGACTTCTACATCACTTGGGAGCCGAAGGCTGGGGCTATGGCCAAACAGATCAACAAGGAACTTCTGAGAGCCTACTACGACCAACTTATGGATTTCAGCTCATCGCTTCCAGTGTTTGATTCTCTGACCTTCAATCCAAGTGAGATGCTTGCCTCTGTCCTGCGATTCCCTGACGTGATGGATAATTCCCGTCAGGATGTCATCACTGAGGAGAACTGGTCGATTGTGGAGAAGGCCATAGACGAGGCTTTGGCAGCTGTCAATGACTATCGTGCCAAGGAAGGTGAGGCGCTCTACAAGGACGTGACCTCAAGGGTTAGGAACATCCTTGATCTTGAGAATCAGGTCGAGGGCTTCGAGAAGGAAAGGATTGAAGCCGTCAGAGAGAAGCTGATGAAGAATCTGGAGGCCCTCCAGCAGAAGGTCGATCCGTCCCGTTTCGAGCAGGAGATGATCTTCTACCTTGAGAAACTGGACATCAACGAGGAGAAGGTCCGTCTCCGCCAGCATTGCAAGTACTTCATGGACACGATTGACGGTGAGGAATATCCTGGCCGTAAGCTCGGCTTTATCATCCAGGAAATGGGCCGAGAGATCAACACGACTGGCTCCAAGGCCAACCACTCCGGTATTCAGAAAGTCGTTGTCCGCATGAAGGACGAGCTGGAGAAGATCAGAGAGCAGTCTATGAACATTCTCTAAAAGAATGTTCATAGACTGCCCTTCCAATTTTGTGAGCCCGTGCGTGGGAAGCCTCTATCTGCGCACCGGAGAATCTAACGGATTGCCTCGTGCGTGGAAAGGGATTGTTGACGCACCTTGTCATATTCTGGGACCTTCTCGTGAGTAAAAGCTGGGGTCCTGCGCACGATTCACGTGGTGAAACGCTAGTGCCTTAAAGACCAGACCATCCCGTGAGTAAAGCCTGGGATCCTGCGCACGAGGTGTGGGCGAGAGGGTACTTGGTGCGTGATGGTTGCGTCCTGGCGCACCGATGGGCGGGGCTATTCTGCGTTTTCGCTTGTGGTTGCGTTGAGTTCAGGGGGAACAATGGATTCTGGACCGATTTTGCGGGCTCCAGGCTTGATTTTGGCCTGGGACTTCTTGGGAGAGAGGCCGAGTTTCTCCAGTTTCTGGATTTTCTTGACGACACTTTGGTTGGACTCGGTCAGTTTCTTGGTCGAGGTCTCGTAGGCGGACTGCGCCTTGCCGAGCATTGTCCCGATCGCCACGTAACTCTCCATCCAACCGTTCAATTGGCTCATCAGCTCCTCCGCTGTCTTATAGACCTCAGCGATGTTCTTCTCCTGATCTGCCTGCTTCCATGCCATCTGGATCATGTTCAGGACTATCACCAATGTCATCTGGCTGACGATCAGTACATTGCTGTCTTTCGCCGCCTGCCAGAGCATCGGATCCTCCTCTAGCATGAGCCTAAACGCTCCCTCGATCGGGATAAACATCAGATTGTAGTTCACCTTTCGCCTGCCATCGGGAATGTAGGACGCGTAGTCCTTTGACTTGAGCTCGTCAACATGCTTCTGGATGCTTTCGACATGCGCCTTGGCGAACCTTACCCGATCCTCGGCTTTCTCCGCGTTGACATATTCATTGAAAGATTTCAGGCTGACCTTGGAGTCGATGATGACGGTCGTGTCGTCCGGGTAGAGCACCATCACGTCCGGGATCATGGTCCTGCCGCCCTCGCTCTTGATCTCGTGGCCCGCCTCATCCGTCATCACGCTCTGGGTGAAGAAGTGCACGCCTTCCACCAGCCCGGCGTTCTTCAGCACGTCCGTGAGCAGCATCTCCCCGAAGTCGCCCTGCACCTTTGAATATCCCGTCAGCGCGTTCGCCAGATTCTTTGCTTCGTCCCCGACCGCCTGCGACCGCTCCATCACATTGTGAATATGCTCCTTCAGCTGCGCGCTCTGCTCCACAGCCTCCTTCCGGGACTCCTGCACGGCCTTTCCGAACTCGGCGAACTTCTCCTGCATCGGTTTCAGAAGCTCTGAGATCGACTCGGCGCTCTGCCTCTTGAACTCAGTGCTGTTGTCCGCTGACAGAGCCTTGAATGCGTCCTTCATCTTCTCCAGATCCCTCTCGTGCTGCTCTTTCTGCATATTCAAGGCCTTCTCCTGCGCCTCCTTCTGCTCCGCCATCGCCTTTTCCTGAATATCCCACTGCATGGCAAGGGCTTTCTCCTGCAGGCGCCTCTGCTCCTCAAGCGCCTTAGCCTGCTCTTCCCTTAGCCTGCTTTCATATTCCTCCCTGGCCTTGAGTGTGCTTTCCAACGCAGCGTTCTTCCCCGTCAGCTCCGTCAGCCGCCTCTGGAGCTCATCCTCCGCTTTTTCATATTCATTGACAACCCTTTGCCTTTCAGCGGCATTCCTCTGAATGACGACAAGCAGCGCCACCACGGCAGCCACAGCCACCACCGAGATCAAAATTATCATTACCGTAATATTCATAGACTTAACTGTTCTCTAAATCATTGATCTACCTTACTTGATCATTCTTAGGCAGGACTTTGCTGTCCATAATTACGTTAAACAGCATTATGTAATATTACGTAAAAATTCCGGGATATTCAACGGAAAGATAAAAAACATAAAAATTGCAAAGAAACATAAAAAGTTCGCCTGAACGAATATCTTTGGCTATCCACCGGTTTGGCATTGATTGAAATACTTTCGGACTGGTGTCGTGTTTTGGAAACTTTTATTAATTTTGCAATGATTAAGTTAATATTATTGGAAAGTGCGCGCAGCTTTCTCAAACGTCTGCCGCCTCAAGTGATGAAGAAGATTCTCTACAACATTGATAGAGTGATCGGAGGGGAGATAAATGCGGAACTTTTTAAGAAACTTGAGGGAAGTGAGATTTGGGAATTCAGGACGTAGTATAACGGTACTTGTTACAGACTTTTTGCGTTTTGGGATTCTCGTAAGGGGACTTTTGTGGTGGCAACCCATGGAATTGTGAAGAAGACTCAAAGGACTCCAAGAAAAGAGATTTCGAGGGCTGAGGCTATAATGAAAGAATATTTGAGAGACAGAAATATATGAGTAATATGAAAGCATACACATTTGACGAGGTTAAGGATGAACTGCTTGGAAAAGTTGGAACCCCGGAGCGTGATGAACATGAGCGCAAGGTTGCCGAGGCAATCAATGCGTTCAAGATTGGGGAGATAGTCAGGGAACGCCGCCTTGGCCAGAATCTTACGCAGGCTGAACTCGGGAAACGCATGGGAGTGAAGAAATCCCAGGTCTCGAAACTCGAAAGGGGAGAGGACATGTCTCTTCGCTCAATGCGCAGGGTGTTCCGAGCGCTTGGAGTCGAGTCTGGCACCCTTGACCTTGGCCCGGCCGGAAAAGTCACCCTGTGGTGAGCGGTTCCTTTCTCCTCATCGCTCATGCAGCCGAACCTGCCATTGTTTTCCATCAGTTGTTTGCTATTTTTTTGCCTTGATTCGGTGGAATACAGTTGATTGGAGTCTTGGCGGCCTACGCGCTTCGCGCGCCCTGTCCGGGTGAATGGCCGCCAAGACCTCCAAGCAACGGGACACAACGTAACGCAAATCATTATCTTCTTCATTAGCAAAATGTTATCCACCACTCGCTCTGTGTCAAGGAGTGGTGTATAACACGCTTATTATCATATATTTAGCACATTGTCTTGGGCGTAGATCCGCCAAAGATGATGAGTTTGTTGAGGCCGGTTTGTTTGCCACCTACAGGCACGGGAGGATGCCTGTGGGTGGGTTGAGAGGCCGATTCGTGTGTCTGACCCTATTCCCCAACAAGGGGGTCAGCCACAACGACCTGCCTCAGACAACTGTCAGAAGCACATCTCTGTGTCCGTGGTTTGAAAATAATAGGTTCGGATGCTTACGATTCAATGCGAAACTATACTTTGCCTTGATCTGGCCGGGAGGAATATCTTGTATTAAGGCACTTTGCTGGAGATGTCATGTGGAACAAGGTTCACAGTGAAATCCGTTTAATGTCTTGTGGTAAAGAACCTCTCAGTAGGGGACATGTGGTACAAGTTCGCTGTACAGTCCGTTGAACGTCATGTGGCAATGAACTCCGAATGAGGAGGGGTGGATATGTCTGCGAAAGAGATTGTGAATCAGAATGCTATCGTGTGAATTCTCTTACGGGGCGGACCGGGCGGGCCATGGCAGCGGCGCCGATGAACTTGTAGGCTGAGGTTGTAAGACGTTCATTTGCGCTATTGTACATTTCCCCCAAGGCAAAACTTGCACCTGCCCTAGTGGTTTTTGAGTCTTTCGTCCAAAGAATTTGGTTACTCCATAGGTAAACCAAGTCGGGATTCATATTGCCTCCTATAACTGAGATTATACCGGGTTTATAACTTCTTTCTCCTGTGCCGGTAAGCATCATTGTACTTCCTCCATTCTTTTTAGTCCGAACGTAGTATTTCCGATAGCCTTTACTTCCAGTTATTGTTTCATAATGACCGTTGATGAGAGGATGACCATCTTTTCTGTCACTGAGTTTCAACGCCTTGTCGTCAGCTACATTTTTGTGTGCATTGACCATTATTTTGAAAAAGCCGTCAGGAGGAACTTGATAGCCAACTGGAGATGGATCATAAACAGTCTTTACTCCAGAATACTCATAATTTAAATCCGTGTCGCTTGGAAAATTCGTTTTAGTGTTATTCCAAAGATTGTAGTACGGAAGAATTCCATTAATGTCTGGCAGCCAATGTTGCCAGGTGTTACCGACAAACATAACGTTAGGATGCTGTATGCTCTCTTGAATAGAGACCGTCTGTGGTCTTATTTCATACTCAAGTTTTCCGAAATTATATTTCACCACAGATCCGCTGTTCATGAAACCGACGATTGGGTCTTTTCGTCCGAATTGGTAATAGACGTTGTTGC
>DBKH01000108.1 GCA_002297815.1 Bacteroidales bacterium UBA755
ATATCAAACATAGGTACTATTTTGTTTTTCACCGTGCAAAGTTCGTAATAACGAATATTATCTTTGGCAAAAATAACCCAACATTGATTATAGGGATAATAGGCCGTACAATGCGCCACAAACGATATTAGGCAAAATGAGTTAGACAAAACCTAACTCAAAGCAACCATAAATCACTATTATTCAACCGCTTGAATAAAAACACAATTGAAAACGTCCTAAAGATGTTAATTTAATATATTAATAGTCAAATAATTAACACTAACACTAAAAGAAAAGAAGGTAACGTTCCTTGTCCGTTGAACCGCTTTGACGGATCTTTTCCTTCAATCTGGCTTTTCTCATATAGACCGCATCTTTGCTTGGTAGGTTAAAAATTTTAAGTATCAAAATAGCGTCAAATTGAGCGACAACACAACTAAACAACCGAATGTCAGCTTCACATAAATCAGCATAGTCCTGCCTGAATCTTTTCATCACATTATTATAGGTTCTGTTTAATTCTGATTCAAACTCAAGTTGACCCATGTTGTCGTTTGAATTAATTCCGGATACTATTCTATATATCCTTCCATATACCTCAGATTGTATTGATTTTAAATCTTTCTTTTTTGAATCACAGAAAATCTCAGCAAACTCCGACATCCACCGACACTGGCTTTTGTACAATTTCAGATAATCAGATTGAATAACCGAAATATCCTTAAGCATTTTCTCCTTAGACTTGTCGCTTTCGGCTAATCTGTTTTCAGAGGCTTCATTTAACAGCACTAATTTGATGCGTTCTCTCTCAGCCTTTAAGTATCTTTTATACAATAATACAGAGATAATCACTATCATAATGATAGAAATAAACACAACTATCGTTGTCCAAAAGCGCTGAATCAGCATACTCTGCTCCCTTTCCGAACTAAGCAGTCTATAATAGTTTCTCTGAGCCAATGCGGAGGATTGAGACTGTATCTGCATAGTCTTAGCATCATATCCTCTCAAAGATTCCAGAAGTAGAGTATAGGCCCCGGAGTTATCCCCTTCCAATCTCATTACTTGACTAAGGCAATACCTATAAACCGGAATAGATCCAAAGCCTTGTCCATCAAGTTTTGTGAAGATTTCTTTTGATTCCTTAATTCTGCCGACTTTCGCCAAGGCATAAGCATAGACACACTCATCATTAACATTACGTAAATGATTCTGCTCGAACAAATTCATTGACCTTTCAAACATAGACACAGCCTTTCCATAATCGGAAAAAGGACAGAACGTCAGCATACGACCATAAGTGGCCAACGCATCGGCCTTGAGATCTGATGGAAATGATTCATCAGCGACAATGTTTTTTAATAAAGAGTCCGCCTCAGGCCAAACAAGGCTGCTGACGCATTCATTCGCCTTGCCCAACACCATCATGCAGGAATAACGATGCTCTCCGGCCTTATTAAAACAAGACTCAGCCTTGCCATAGTACTGACGGCTTTCAGAAAAATTCTTTGTCTGCGAATATGAATACGCTATCTCCGAGTAGGCAAAGCCAAGCATCCGCATATCGCTGACTTCATCTGAATATCCCAACGCTCTGGACAAAGTCACCACCGCCTTGTCGTACTCTCCGGCATTTACCTGCATACGCCCAAAGTAAAACAATGCCTTAAGCCTGTCATCCTGAGAGCCACGACGCTCGTAGTACTTGACGGCTGGCATTATGATACGGGTGTCTGTGGTATCGACATAATTCCTGTCCAAAGCCATCGAGTAGAGTAAAGAATACCTTGCTTCCTGAGATTTGCCGCACAAAGCGGTGGTGTCAACTGACTTCAAAATTGCCAACGCACTGTCGGGCTTGGTCCACATCAGTTCATCCGCTTGGGACAATGCCCGGGTTACCTCCTTGTTCGCGCAGGATGACAATGTTAGGGTACACAGCAGAATGCCTATGAAATATATTCCCGCCGAATTCCGGTTAATGGTAATTGTATTATTCATTGCCTATTATCGCTCTAAAAGAATATGCAAATATATAACAATATTCACAGACCTACCATCTGATTGAGTCACATTTCAGCAATAAGATGGTCGTGGCGGCTATGACAATTGATCCGGCAGGGTATAGAGTGATACGTCCTGCCGGATCTTTCAATGTTTATAAGGAATATTACCTCAGCTCGTCAATCTGCTTCAGGAGGTCGGTGGTGACCTTGTGAACCCTGTGGTAGTGGCCTCCGACATTGCCGAGGACAAAGATGTAGAGAATGGCCACAAACACGGCGTGGGAAGGCTCGCTGATGATGTCATCCCAGATCTCACAGAGACAGAAGGCACTCCAGATGACTGTGGCGATGGCAATGCTGACGCCTTGCCTAAAGTTATGAAGTTTCCATCTCGACACAGTGCCTACCGTGTCAGTGATTGTGCCGTCAAGTAACTGGCCACGAATGTTTTCCTTATACTGAACGAAGTTCACAACCGCCAGAAACAGGCACCAGACAACAGTGGCGGCCATAAACACTACACTACACTTGTGCAAGCCTAGACAAACATAGGACATGTAGCCGGCCATAAGTAAGACCACGACCATCGCCACTATATTCCATAAACGTTTGCTGGTAAGATTTTGGGCACTTGACTTTATCGCAGCGTCAAGCATCTCGCTGGAGATGATCTCGCTGTCTGAAAGGTGGTTTTTCAGCACTTGCATCTGAGACTTCAGAACGTCAAATTCGTTTTTTTGAGTATCTGTCAACATATTCATTCAATTTTTTTCAGGAAACCGTGTCAAGAAAACACCCGGCTTCCTATCCGTTAAACTTTTTCAACTGTTCTTTTATGCGGACGAGACGGACGGAGACATTTTTTGCGGATATTCCCACAATCTGGCCGATCTCCTCGTAGGACAGGTCCTCCAGCCAGAGAAGGACTATGGCCCGGTCGAAAGGTTGCAGACGGTGGATCCGGTCATGAAGCACCCTCATCTGCTTAGAGTCTTCCGTTCCGGAGGTTAGAAGATTCTCCTCCACCGGTACCTTTGTGAAGGATTTCTTCTTGGAGTCCTGTGTGATACAGGTGTTCATGGCTACTCTCCACACCCACCCTTTCTCATCGCCCTTGCCCTGAAAGGTGCCAAATCCCTTCCAGAGGCGGACCAGCACCTCCTGCATCAGGTCGTTGGCTTCGTCCTGATCCTTGGAGAACATAAGGCAGACCGAGTAGATGGTTTTCTTATGCCTTTTGACCAATCCGCTAAATTCTTGTTCGTCAGCGTTCATAAAAAACCGTTTGCTATAAAGACTGAATTACTGGGCTGTTTGCTACAAAAATATTCAAAAAAATTTGAGATGACTATTCATCTGCCACAGATTCATGTATTGCATTGCCGTTCGCGGCAAACATCTGTAAATCAATAACAAAGACAATCGTCTTCAGCTGAATATAACCGAAGACGATTGCCTTTATAACCAAATATCAACTAGTTAAGTAGCACAAATACCTACTAAAGCTTTCTGAGAAGGTTGTTCATGTTGACTTCCTTGTCGATGATCGAGCGGAGCTCGGCGATCGGAACCCTTCTCTGCTCCATGGTGTCGCGCTCGCGGATTGTGACGCAGTTGTCGTTAAGCGAGTCGTGGTCCACGGTCACGCAGAACGGCGTGCCAATGGCGTCCTGACGGCGGTAACGTTTGCCGATGGAATCCTTAGGATCGTACTGGCAGTTGAAATCGTACTTAAGGTCGTTCATCACCTCCTGGGCCTTCTCCGGAAGACCGTCCTTGTTCAGCAGAGGAAGCACGGCCACCTTCACGGGAGCCAGCGGGGCAGGGATGCTCAGCACAACGCGGCTCTCCCCTCCCTCAAGCTGCTCGACCTTGTAGGAATGGCTGAGCACGGCGAGGAACATTCTGTCCACACCGATGGAAGTCTCCACGCAGTAAGGAACGTAGCTCTCATTGGTCTCAGGGTCGAAGTACTGGATCTTCTTTCCGGACAATCTCTGATGGTTTCCGAGGTCAAAGTCTGTACGGGAGTGGATTCCCTCAAGTTCCTTGAAACCGAACGGGAAGTTGAACTCGATGTCCGTGGCGGCGTTGGCGTAGTGGGCCAGTTTCTCGTGGTCGTGGAAGCGGTAGTTCTCGGCGCCCATTCCGAGATTGACATGCCACTTCATACGGTTCTCTTTCCACTTCTTGAACCATTCCATCTCAGTGCCAGGACGGCAGAAGAATTCCATCTCCATCTGCTCGAACTCTCTCATTCTGAATATGAACTGTCTCGCCACGATCTCATTTCTGAAGGCCTTGCCGATCTGGGCTATTCCGAACGGAATCTTCATGCGGCCAGTCTTCTGGACGTTGAGATATTCAATGAATATTCCCTGTGCCGTCTCCGGACGGAGGTAGATTTTGTCGTCCGCATCGCCGGTGTTGCTGATCTGGGTGGAGAACATCAGGTTGAACTGACGCACGTCGGTCCAGTTCTTTGTGCCTGAGATAGGATCCACGATGTCGCAGTCAAGGATGATTTGCTTGTACTCCTTGAGGTCGTTGGCCTGCTCGGCAGCCACATAACGGTTGTGAACCTCATCGTATTTCGCCTTCTCCCTGAGGATGTTAGGATTGGTGGCGCGGAACTGCTCCTCGTTGAAAGCCTCTCCGAACTTCCTGCGTCCCTTCTCGACCTCCTTGTTCATCTTCTCCTCGATCTTGCCGAGATAATCCTCGATCAGGTTGTCGGCACGGTACCTCTTCTTGGAGTCCT
>DBKH01000060.1:0-64009 GCA_002297815.1 Bacteroidales bacterium UBA755
GAGTTGTAGAAGTGCTGCCAAGAGTAACCGGCCATCGCATTGAAAGAGTGCTTGCCGAGAGTCTTGTCGTACTGGGCGTAGAACTCAAGGGTCTGGTCTCGCTTTGTCTGGGTGTAGTTGTTGTGATAGCCGGAGCCGGACTCCTGGGTGTTGTGGAATGACATTTCCGTGCCCGGAGCGACATCAACTGTACCGTCTGACTTGGACCAGTCGAGACCGAGGTTGAGGTTGAGGCTGAGATCCTCGAATCCATGAATCTTGTAGTTGAACTGGGCGTTGCCGATGAAACGCTTGGCGTTGGACTTGTCAACCTTGTCGTAAAGAAGGGCGACAGGGTTCATTTGTGCCATCGTGTTGCAGTTGTCGATGGTAGTTGTCCCCTTGCCGTTGTTCCACCAAAAATATCCGTTCAGACCTTTTTCATCATAAACAGGTTGGGTAGGGTCCATGCGGACAGCACCACCGATGGCGTCCTGGTTGGCGAACCTGTTGTCCATGTTCATCAACTTGCCGTTGAGGTTGACCTGAAGATGGTCGTCAAAAAGGGTCGGGTTGAGGTTGACCGCGATTGTCTCACGGGTAAGGTTGGAGGTCTTGAGGGTACCATCCTGGTTGTGGTAGCCAAGGGACACACGGTAAGGCATGCGGAACATGTCACTCTTGCCCACTCTTCCTGAGACAGCCACATTGCCGTCAATGGTGTTGCCAAGCTGATATATCTCTTTTTGCCAATCTGTGTTTTCCTTGCCGAGAGCCTTGTAGGCAGCACCATCAGTGCCAAGATACCATTTCATGATGTCTCGCATCTCGTCACCGGTCAGCACATCCACATACTTGGCGTTCTGGCTTACGGAAGCAGTGAGGTCAGCGCTCACGTGGATGCCTTCGGCACCCTTGGAGCCCTTCTTGGTGGTGATCATGATGACACCGTTGGAAGCCCTCGAACCGAAGATAGCGGTAGCGGAAGCATCCTTAAGGACGGTGAAGCTCTCGATGTCGTTAGGGTTGATTGATGAAAGAGCGTCGGAAACACCGCTGATGCTGGTCTCGGAAAGAGGCAGACCATCAACCACAACGAGAGGGTTGTTGTTGGCCTTAAGTGAGGAACCGCCACGGATTCTGATTGTGCTGGCTGAACCAGGGGCACCGTCCCCCATCGTGACAACGACACCAGCGGACTTGCCTTGAAGCAGGTCGGAAGGTGATGTCACCATACCTTTGTTGAGTTGGTCTGCCTTCACTGAGGAGATCGAGCCGGTCATGTCACTCTTCTTGACAGTGCCGTAACCGATCACGACAACATCGTCAAGGAACTCTGTGTCAGTGGCAAGGACAACCTTCGCAGGAACAGCGGATGCCTTGAATGACTGTGTTGTGTAGCCGATGCAACTAATGACAATAGTAGCATCTGGACCTGAAACGTTAAGGATGTAGTCTCCATCAACACCTGTCGATGTTCCGGTCGAAGTCCCCTGTTCCATGACAGTGGCTCCGATGACCGGACCGGCAGCGTCGACTACAACTCCTTTCACCTGATACCCGCTCTGAGCGGATACGGTTGTGCCGACCAGGCAAAGCAGCAAGGTCGCCACAGCAGCTATAATCCTTTTCATTTGGAATGTTTGATTTGTTAAACTGCACATTTAATAAATAAATTATCTTTATTAGGTTATCTCTTCACGGTAATGAGACGGACGCTAAGCGCACCAAGGACAAGAAAGACTCCGGCTGTGATCAACATGTTGGCCTGAACCCCGCCAAGTGCCTTAAGAATAACCCCTCCGAGTGCCGCAGCAACAATCTGCGGAAGGCAAATCGTACAATTGAAAAGTCCGAGGTAGCTACCCAAGTGTTCTCCGTCAAGGGCATTTGTCAGAAGGGTGAACGGAAGGGCAAGCATTGCGGCCCACGCGGTTCCTATCAGAAAATATGACACACAGATGAGGTACTGGTTGTGGATGAACGCTACAGAGGCGAAGCCAATGGCTCCAATCAGAAGACTCACAACGTAAGCGAGTTTCAGAGAGCGGAACTTAGGCAGCACGATAGCCCACAGAATCGAACCGACGGCTTGAACGGCAAAGGCCACCCCGACCCAGTTGCCTGCGGCCTGATACCCCTCGGAGGCAGTGTCAGTGGCGTTCCAGCAATTGGCAGCGATGGCTCCATTTGAATATGTCCACATGTACATGAAAGCGGCCCAACAGAAAAACTGCACCAGTCCTACTGTCCAGAATGTCCTCGGAGCGTGGAACAGCAACTTGATGAGCCCCGGATTCTCTTTTGCCTCCTCGGCTTGACGCTTAGGATCAATGGAATGGAATTCGGCATATTCCTGAGGATTCATCTCCTTGACTTTCAAGAAGGTGTATAGCACGCAGACAATGAGAATAGCGGCACCGCACCAGAAGCTCCAGATCACTGACGGAGGAACCTGTCCCTTGGGGGCGATGTTGGCGATGCCTATCCAAGTGAAGAAGATAGGGAAAAGATACCCGACGAGGCTTCCTGCGTTGCACAACAGCGACTGGATTGAATATGCCTGCGCCTTCTGCTCCTCACTAACCATGTCTCCGACCATCATCTTGAACGGCTGCATCGCCACATTAATCGAAGTGTCCAGGAATATGAGCGAGAACAGTCCGAACCACATCGCTCCGTTCAGTCCGAGGATCAGCCTTGAGGAGAAACTCAGACTTCCTGCGTTAGGAAGGAAGATCATCACAAGGACTGAGATCAGAGCCCCGATCAGAAGGTAAGGCTTTCTGCGTCCCATCCTGCACCAGGTCCTGTCGGACCACTTGCCGATGAGCGGCTGGACTATCATCCCCATCAAAGGAGGGAGAATCCAGAAGAAGCTCAGCTGATGCGGATCGGCACCGAGGGTGGCGAATATCCTGCTGATGTTCGCGCTCTGAAGGGCGTAGGCTATCTGCACACCGAAGAACCCGAAACTGAGATTCCACATCTCCCAGAATGTAAGTTTACTCTTATGTTGCATTTTTATGGTACTAATTCCAGTGTCATTTCGCGGTAAATATAGGCTAAATGTGCAGATTAATTATTATAGGAAAGACGAACGGAGAGAAAAAAAGGACGAATAGTAAGGTTTTAATGACGAAATGAAAGATATTTTTCTTAAATTGCAGCATGCTTGGCAAACAAGACTGCTAATTATAAGGATCACTTGCCCACAATAGTTTTATGACACTGAAGACATCCTCCATAATTCATTGTTTCGCGCTGCTACACGTGGCTACGGCAATCTTGTGCAGGATGTTCAGCCTAGGAGACGAGTTGGCACTCACGACCCTCACCATTGTACTGACCGTCATCCTTTGCTTAAGGTATCGCCAGAGCGTGGAGTTCTCCTCCATCGTCATAATCATCGCGAACATTCTCGGTTACATTCTAGGCAACGGAATCGCTGCCCTCGTGGGAATGTTCATCAATCATCCGCTGCTCTCCCCTGCCATCGCGACTTTCACGACAACAGAAGCGATGGGATGGGGACTTGTGCTGTTCATGAGACGTTTCGCTGACAGACACGGGAAGGAGCCGAGAACGCGCAACATAGAGATTACTTGGCTCACGATAGCAGTCACTATGATTCTGATTGTCAGAATCATAATCTACCTATTCAGTTCAACCCTCTTCGAAGGTGGCTCTGTACTTAAGGCAGTCTCAGCGTTTGTGGACAATTCCTTCATCCTGTTGGTGATGGTCTGTCTGACAATTCTCTTCGTAGAACAGACAAAGGATTTGTCTAGGAAGAAATCGACCGCCTGCCACGTGATCGCCACGGCATCATTCCTAGCAGGAATCTCAGCGATTTCAGCGACCTTGGTCGGCTCCGGGTTGCCTTTCCATTTCTACATGTCCTTCTCCGCGAAGAGTTTCCTTGAGCTCCTACTGGTGGCCTTCATCGCGGAAATGATGATATATTCAGTGATCTACATGATTGAATATGCCATCACAGCCCGCCGCAACGCTGAGAAGGAGAAGGATCGTGCTGACTTGGCCAAGTTCCAGTATCTCAACCTCAAGCAGCAGATCAACCCTCACTTCCTCTTCAATTCTTTGAATATCCTGGACGCCCTCGTGCTGGACGGGCAGGACAAGGAGGCAAGCGAGTATATTCATAAATTGGCGGGGATATACCGCTACATGCTTCGTAACGAGGAGGAAAGCGTCGTGACGCTGCGGGACGAGATGACCTATGTCGAGATGTACCGGGACTTGCTGAAAGTAAGGTTTCAGGAAGGCTTCAATGTAAAGGTCAGCATTCCGCCTGAGGACATGTCTAGACACGTTGTTCCATGCTCAGTGCAGCTTCTGATTGAGAACGCCACAAAGCACAACGCAGTTTCTCCATCCAAGCCTCTGAATGTCAGCGTGGTCTCTGACGGGCAGACCGTTACAGTGACAAACAACCTCATTCCTAAATTTACCGAGGCGCAGTCCAGCGGACTGGGGCTCAACTACATACGTCAACAGTACAAGGAACGTTCCGGCAAAGGGATCGAGATCATCCGCACGAACGAATCCTACACAGTCAAGCTACCTCTATTATGAAAGTCCTGATTATAGAAGATGAAATGATGGCCCGCAAGAGCCTTGAAAAGATGTTGGAGACCAATTTCCCTGACATTGAAGTTGTCGGAGAATGCGCATCGGTAAGCGAGTCCGTCGCTCGGCTCAAGGAAAGGCCCGATGAGGCGGACTTGATATTCATGGATGTGGAACTTTCTGACGGAGAATGTTTTGAGATTTTCCGTCAAGTGGCGGTGAAGCCGCGGGTAGTGATGACAACGGCTTACGATAGCTATGCAATCAAGGCGTTCGAGGCTGGCTCAATAGACTATCTTCTCAAACCGATAGAGGTGACAGCGCTGACAAGGGCTGTGGAGCGGTGCCGGCAACTATCCTCCGGAGAGATCGATGTGGAGAAGATTCTCGGAGCGATCTCCCGAAAGGATTCCGGACACGAGTACAAAGAACGCTATCTGGTTCAGTTCAATGACCGGATTGTGCCTGTCAAGTCTGACGAGATTGCTTTCTTCTATTCGGAGGACAAGAACAATCATGTCGTGACGCATGCTGGGGCGGTCTATATTGTCGATGCCACAATGGATGCCATCATCACCGACCTTGACCCTGAAAGATTTTTCAGGATTTCGCGAAGCTGCATATTCGCAAAAGATGCTGTTGAATGTGTCACCAAGCTTCTGGGCGGAAGGCTGCGCGTCACTCCCAAAGTTCACCTTTCCTCAAACCTTGGCCAGGCTCCTGACCTTACTGTCAGCCGTTCCAGGGCTGAGGAATTCCTTACTTGGTTGGAAAGCTGAGAGAGATCTTGTGGTACGTGCTGCAGCCATACCATAATATATAATCATCCTAAATCCTTGTAGAATTTTGACGCAATCAATTTCCGCACGGATAGAAATCGTTTGCGCTTTATTGCAATGCAAAAAAATCGTCACTAACCTTAAAAATATTTGAGTAATCGCCTCAAAAACCCTATCTTTAGGATGCGTATGATAAAAAATTCGCTACAAATTGAATAAATAACCAATTATAATACACCTATTAATTCTTATCAATTAACATTATGTATTGTTCAAAAACAAAACTAACACGGCTCTTGTCAAGAGTGACGCTTATGTTGCTGTTTCTGATTTCCGTGCCTGCCATGGCACAGAATCTGACAGTGCGAGGCAAAATCATTGACGAAAACGGTGAGCCTCTTCCTGGCGCGGGAATCGTCATCGAAGGCACTACTACCGGTACTACCACTGACAGCGATGGTAATTTCACCATCACAGTAAAGCCTAATGCTGTTCTGGTTGCATCTTTCATAGGTTTCGAGCCTACCAGCCTGAAGATCGGAACTTCCGCTCCAGCTAACCTTAAGATCACCTTGAAAGAGGACAAAAATCTCTTGAACGAGGTTGTCGTGACCGCCCTCGGACTGCCGAAGCAGGCAAAGTCAGTCGGCTACGCGACCACGAGGGTTTCCACAGACGAGATCGAGAGAACCAACTCCATCAACCCAGTCAACGCCCTTCAAGGAAAGGTTGCAGGTCTTCAGATCAACACTGGAGGAGCTTCCGGTATCACATCGTCCTCAGCCATCACCATCCGAGGCGCGAAGTCAGTGGACAAGAACAACTCCCCAATCTTCGTAATCGATGGAATGATTATTCAGGAAGCCATCACCGGAAACCTTGCTGGTACGGACTGGGGTTCACAGCTCAAGAACCTCAACCCTGCCGACTACGAGAGCGTCACCGTCCTTAAGGGAGCCGCAGCGACCGCACTCTATGGTTCACGCGGAGCCAATGGTGCGATTGTGATTGTCTCCAAAGGCGGAAAATATGGCAAGCAGGGTCTTGGCGTAGAGGTCAACCAGACAGTCGAGATCACTGATGTTTACAAGTCTCCTGTTGATCTTCAGAATGTCTATGGAGCCGGCTACACCTACAATGGCTACCAAGGGGACTATCAGCCAGATGGTTCATTGGACAAGGTAGCGTCACAGAGCTGGGGCCCAAAGATGGATGGAAGAATGATCAACCAGTACATGCCTAATGGAGAGAACACACCATTCTCACCTCACCCGAACAACTGGAAGGAGTTCTACCAGACCGGAATCAACAACGTCACCAATGTGGCCATCAGTGGAGGTGGTGAGAAATCATCCTTCCGCCTGTCATACGGCTTCAACAAGACAAAGGGTGTGTTCTTGAACAATGATTTCCAGAGACATAACATCTCATTTAGGGGAAACACTGAACTGAATAGGATCTTCTCTGTCGAGCTTGGTGTTAAATACGCCTTCTCAACTGCAAAGAACGGTGCAAGCCAAGGTGGTTGGGACTGGGGTAACAACGTTGGTATGATCACTGCATACTATCTTCCTCGAAACCTTGACATCGCGGCCTATTACGATCAGTACCGCGATCCTAAGACAAAGGCTGTAGAAAGTACGTCAATCTATGGCGCACTGAGAGGGTACTTCCACACTCGCGACACACAATTGCAAAAAAGGAACGAAAGTTCCATTCTTACGGACCTTACTCTCCACGCCAACATCGCTCCTTGGCTCAGAGCCAGCCTGAAAGGCAACTACAACTACTACGGAATCAGTTCCGAGAACCATTGGGTGGGAACAGGTGAAAACTATGGTCCTACAGGTTCCGGAGGCTATGGACGAGGTGGCAGCATCTCAGGCAACTACAATTTCATGGGAATGCTCCAGATGCCTGAACAGTTGTTCAAGATAGCCGGTGAGGACTTCACGGTAGCCGCGATTCTCGCTGCAGAACTCTATGGCAACACAGAAAGCCAATCTTGGAGCAAGCAGACTCAGGGAGGTCTTGTCGTTCCTGGCGTGTTCTCCTTCTCGAACTCAAAGGAGCTTATAATTCCTAATTATTCCTACACACCACGTAACCAGCAGACATTCGGTATTTCTGGAATATTGAACCTCGGATGGCGCGACCAAGTGTTCCTTGAACTTACAGCCAGAAACGACTGGTTGTCCACATTGACCTATCCTTCCTACATGGAAGGCAAAAACAACTACTCCGTCTTCTACCCGTCCGCAAACCTCTCATGGGTGTTCACTGATTCATTCAGAAACGACATCCCTGAATGGTTCTCATTCGGAAAACTACGCGCCTCCATCGCACGTGTCGGTATGGGAACTTCCGCCTACGCCACAAGTCGCGGTTACGGTGTGTTCAACCAAGGCCAAATCTACACTCCTGACAGAAGTACATCAGTCATTTCGGCAAACCCTAATCTCGGTACAGCGTACAACGAGGATCTCAAACCGGAAATCCAGCAGTCAATCGAACTTGGTTTCGACACACGTTTCTTTGATGAAAGGGTGAACATCGACTTTGCTTGGTACAAGAGCAACACCTTCAATCAGATCATGTCTGTCGGTTCTGTGGCCGAGTCTGGAGCCAGCACGAAACTCATCAATGCAGGTAACATCCAAAACAAGGGTATCGAACTCCAGATGGACGTGACTCCGATTCGCACAAGCGACTGGCGCTGGACCGTTGGTGGCAACCTGACCGTCAACAGAGGCAAGGTTGTAAAACTAGACGATGAGGTCAAGGAATGGCAGCTGATGGGAGGCTACGACTCAGCTCCTGAAATTTGGGCTTACGAAAATGGAGAGTTCGGTGTCCTCACATCCTACAAGAACAGTTCCTACATGTCCCCAGTCCTAACTTGGCAGGGAGAGGATGGTGACCCACGCAACGGAAAGATGATCATCCAGTATTATCAAGAGTACGGTTCACCTAATTCCGTGTCTGCGTACTATCCGCTTACCTTGTACGACCGCAACGAGGAAGGAGATCGCGACAGACACATTCTTGGAAAGGTTGAACCTGACTTCACATTAAGCCTCAACACCTCCTTGTCCTACAAAAACCTCGATCTCTATGTTCAAGCTGACGGACGTTTTGGTGGAAACTACTTCTCCAACATGTGGAAATACGCTGTTCCTAACGGTTCCTTGAAATCTACACTCGAAGGCAGAGACAAAGAGCATGGTGGTATCGCCAGAATCAACTACAAGGGAGAGACCGTCTATGACGGACTTATGCTTGACGCTGTGTTCGCAGAAGGCACTCAGGCCCCTACCCAGAATCCAGACGGATCTGTAGGAGCGATGATTGATGTCGGAGGAATGACCTATAAGGAAGCTGTTGAGCAGCACAACGTTCGCCCTGTGATGACAGGTATGTGGTATGCCATGAACTACGGATGGGGAATGTGCGCAATGCCGGGATCAATCCAGGACAACACTTGGTTTGCCCTGCGCGAGATCACCCTTGGCTACCGTCTCCCTGAAAAGGTCTGCAAGAAATTCGGTGCGAACTACCTTCGTCTCGGATTCACGGCACGCAACATCTGTTACCTCATCAACAAGTTGACTGACGGACTTAACCCTGCCTCTATCTCAAGCAACAACCCGCTTCAGCCAATGGACATTGGTGGAGTACCATTCTACCGTACCTACGCTTTGAACCTGACTGTTAGATTCTAAAAAAGAGCAAGACAATGAAAACATTAAAATATCTTATCGCAGGAGTATGCGCATCTATGGCTCTGACTGGATGTCTTGGTGAATTTCAGGATTTGAACACAGATCCTGAACAGCTTGGCACCACAGATCCAAGGAATGTATTCACTGGAGCAACCCTGAATTTCGACAATTGCAGCCGTGGACATCTGACCGGCAAATACAGCGGAACGATGATTTACATGCAGTACCTCGTGTCTGCCAGCGGTCCTGCCAGCGGCAACTACATCTCAACCGCCAAACCTAATGACCACCCACAGCCAAGCAACCCATCGTACAGTTATTATTATTCTGTAAACGGAGACGGGAATGGAGGATTCGGGCTTAGGCTTGATTATCTGATCAACGATGTGATTCCTAAAAACGCTGAAGCTGAGAGGTATAATGATGTCAAGGCTATTTCTCAAATCCTATTGAACTACGAGCAGTGGAGAATCCTTGACACCTACGGAGCCGCCCCTATCACAGAGGCTTTCCGGGCTCAGCAAGGGATAAGGACTCCACGCTATGACCTTTATCAGGAAAGCATTGACGGAACACCTATGTACAAGAAAATCGATGCGGAGGTCAAGGCAGCAGTCGAACTCCTAAAAGCATCGAGCACCAACCAGTACCAGTTAGGACTCAACGATTTCTTCTACAAGGGAGATGTCCAGAAATGGATTAAGTTCGGTAACACATTGAGGGTAAAGATGGCGCAGCGCGTAGAGAAAGCCGATGCTTCTTTCTACAATTCAGTAATCAGCGAAGTGCTTGCATCTCCTTCCAACATCATGTCCAGCAACGAGGAGTCCTGCATTTACAGTCACACCAACGAGTACAACAACAACACTGATGACATCCAAGACATCACGAGCAGGTACGTAGCCTCCTCTGCGTTTGTCAACTTCCTCAAAGCCTACAACGACCCTCGTCTTCCGATATTGGTAAGGCGCAACGGATTCGGTGAAGGCAATAACAACACGGAAAACGACACTTGGTTCGAAACATTCAAAAAGGAATATCCTGACTACGAGACCCGCTATCCTCAATTCACAGGTAGATACGTAGGAATGTCCGCAAACCCAGATAGTTCCAGCACAACATTCAACAAAAACGCCTATCTCACCCTTCCTTACCACAAAGAGGACGGCACTGAGGCAAATCTTGACATCAGGATGCACTCACAGATTGAGGGTCGTTTCTTCGTGAAGAACGGTGGAACAATCGGCAACAACAACATGCCGGCAAGGGCGATTGAGGATGTCGAATACAAAATCGATCTTCCAAAAATCTACACTTTCACCCCAATTCTCACCTATCCTGAAGCCTGCTTCATGGTCTCTGAGATTGCGCTGAAGAAAGGTGGTGCCGTTGCGGGTAAGACAGCGGAGGAGTGGTTCAAAGAAGGAGTCAAGGCCTCTATTGAGCAGTATAAGGACTGGGCGACAAAGATGTACGTTGTTGCACAGACAGCACCAACAGCACCTAACTACAGTCCAATTACTGACGAGAAGATCAATGAATATCTCGCGCGTCCAGAATTTGCTTCTGTAACGCTTGAGAAGATCATCTCTCAGCAGTGGATCAACCTCTTCATGCAGCCGGAGGAAATGTGGGCGACATGGAAGCGCACCGGATTGCCAAAGTTCAAGGATAATCCTGAACCAGAGGACGGTGTGGCATTCTTTGAGACCATCCAGGATGTCGGCAAGACTCTGATTATTCCAAGAAGAAACTCCCTTGGAACTCCGAACACTCTGAACATAGACAACTACAACACCGCCATAGAGGCTCTTAAGAAAGATGCCAAGTACGGTTCCGACACCGATAAGACGGAAGGACGTATCTGGTGGGATGTAGAGTAATCTTGATTATTAATCCTAAAGAGAGGGTGGCTAATGCTTTAGTCACCCTCTTTTTATTTGCCTTCAAATGGATTTGAGAAGAAAGGTCACACTGGCAGGCTTCGTCACTTCGGCAGCGATGCTCCGGTCACTTCGACAAGCTCAGTGACCGGAGCATCACGGTCGCTGAGCCTGTCTAAGCGACTAATCTTACCAGCCTATCGTAACCGTCCAAGCGTAAAATGCCAAAGGATCACCCCGACAGAGACGGAGACATTGAGCGAATGCTTGGTACCGAACTGCGGGATCTCCAAGGTCATGTCGGAAGCGTCCACCACAGCTTGATCAACACCGTCCACCTCGTTACCGAATATCAAGGCGTATTTCTTTCCCTGAGCGAAAGCTGGCTTGAAGTCCTCAAGGCTGATAGAATTGACCGTCTGCTCTACACTTATTATCGTGTAACCATCTGAACGCAAACGTTCTACCACATTCAAAGTGCTGTCCGAATGCTCCCAAGGCACACTGTCCTCCGCCCCGAGAGCCGACTTGTGAATCTCAGAGGAAGGCGGTGCCGCGCATATTCCGCAAAGCCAAAGTTTGTCTATCTTAAAAGAGTCAGCAGTACGAAAAGCCGAGCCCACATTGTGCGCGCTTCGGATGTTGTCAAGAACCACAACAAGCCCAATCTGAGGAAGTTCCTTGTAGTCCTCAGGGGAGACCCTATCCATCTCTATGCTCAATAGCTTTCTATCTTTCACCATATTATGCAAATCTGGTTGCAAATATAGTAAAAATCGTTTTTTAATCTTATCTTTGTGAACTCTCGGCCCATAATGGACGAGTAACACTAACTAAAGAATTTTATGAAACAGGATCTTCAGATTTTTGATCTGATCAGAAATGAAAAGGAAAGGCAGTCTTCCGGACTCGAATTGATTGCATCAGAAAACTACGTAAGCGATTACGTGCTAGAGGCGATGGGCTCCATCTGCACCAACAAGTACGCTGAAGGCTACCCTGGCAAGAGGTACTATGGCGGCTGCCAGATTGTTGACCAGATCGAGCAGCTTGCTATCGACCGTCTCTGCAAGATTTATGACGCTGAATATGCCAACGTTCAGCCTCACTCCGGAGCACAGGCCAACATGGCAGTCATCATGGCATGCCTCAAACCTGGCGACACTTTCATGGGACTCGACCTCTCACAGGGAGGACATCTGACCCACGGCTCGCCTGTTAACGCTTCCGGAATCCTCTATCACGCAGTGGCTTACGGTCTGAACGAAGAGACCGGGATGATTGACTACGACAAGATGGAGAGCATCGCCAGAGAATGCAAGCCAAAGCTCATCATCGGTGGAGCCTCAGCATATTCCCGTGAATGGGACTATGAAAGGATGCGTGCCATCGCTGACGAAGTAGGTGCCCTTCTGTGGATCGACATGGCCCACACCGCTGGCCTCATCGCTGCAGGACTTCTCAAGAACCCTGTGAAATACGCCCACATCGTGACCTCGACAACCCACAAGACACTTCGCGGCCCGCGCGGAGGCATCATCTTGATGGGTAAGGACTTCGACAATCCTTGGGGACTTAAGACTCCTAAGGGCGAGATCAAGAAGATGAGCGCGATCCTCAATTCAAGCGTGTTCCCTGGAGTGCAGGGTGGTCCTCTTGAGCACGTCATCGCTGCCAAGGCTGTCGCTTTCTACGAGGCGATGCAACCTGAATATGTTGACTATCAGAAGCAGGTGATGGCCAATGCCAAGAAGATGGCCGAGGAGTTCGTCGCCAGAGGCTACAAAGTCGTTTCCGGAGGTACTGACAATCACCTCATGCTGATAGATCTTAGGACAAAGTTCCCTGAGGTGACTGGAAGAATGGCCGAAAAGGAGCTTGAGAAGGCCGAGATCACTCTCAACAAGAACATGGTTCCGTTCGACACCCGTTCTCCATTCAAAACATCAGGTGTCAGAATCGGAACACCAGCGATCACTTCTCGCGGATTTGTTGAGAAGGACATGGTTGACATCGTAGAACTCATCGACACTGTTCTCACCGCTGTGGCCAAGTACGCTGACGTTGTCAACGGAGTCACAACTGAAGGCGCTGAGGAATATGCCAAGGTTCTTGACACAGTCAAGCATAAGGTTCACAACATGACTGCCGGCCGCCCACTCAACAAGTATTAGAAGCTGCCACGTCTGGAAATTTAAGATACAGCGGAGAGGCCTGACGGTCTCTCCGCTGTTATTTGTCCACAGCAACTTCGCCCACATTCCTGACTTTCAATAAATTTCGCAAAAGTGTTGTCCACTGTCACATTGCTGACTGTTGGCATATTCAGTGTAACTTTGCAGTCAAAATAAAGATTAAGTTACAATGAAAACAAAGATTGTTCGCGGCATCCAGTTGTTTTGGGCGTATTTCATAGCCTTTGGAGCCGTTGTCGGTTTCGGAATGATGGTTTACGATCCAAGCGGAGTGACTTTTCAGATGGACCCACTGCTTCCACAGCTAAGGGAAGCGTTCCCATTCCTGTCATTCATGTTCGGAAATTTCATCTGCTCAGCGTTCGCACTGATGGCCGTGAACGGAATCCCTAACATGATTTCAATCTACCTTATTCACAAGCACAATGAATATGATGCCTTGAGCGGTCTTGTCTGTGGAGGCATACTAGCCGTGTGGATCATCACCGAGTTCTACATCTGGGGCTTCAGCGGACTTTCCGTGGCCTATGGCATCTTCGCTGCCGGCCAGATCATCAACGCTGTCATATTTCTGAAGTTGAAAAGAAACAGCCACGTTATTCCACGTAGAGAAGCAGACCTTTGAGATACTCGCCTTCTGGGTGGTAGATGTTGACGGCATGATCTGCCGGCTGATTCAGGCGGTCTAGGATCCTCACACTGCGACCAGTTTGAGCAGCAGCGGAGAATATAGCCAAAGCAAAAGCCTCTTTATCAACGACTTGAGAGCAGCTAAAAGTAAAGATCAATCCCCCTGGAGCGACTTTAGAGATTGCAGCGGCATTCAATCTTTGATAGGCCCTAAGCGCATTGTTCAGGGCTCCTCTGTGCTTAGCAAAAGCCGGTGGGTCAACAATCATCAGATCGTACTTGTCCTCTGGGACATTGCGGAGGAACTCGATGGCATCTGTGCAGTAGCCGGTGTGTCGAGACACGTCAAAGCCGTTCAACGAGATATTCCTTTCCACCATGTCAACAGCTTTGCGGGAACTGTCAACTGAATCGACATGCACCGCTCCGTTGCCTAGGGCATACACCGAAAAACCTCCAGTGTAGCAGAACAAATTCAAGACATTGCGGCCTCTGGAATATTTCCCCACAAGAGCACGGTTTTCCCTTTGGTCCAAAAAGAAGCCTGTCTTCTGACCTTCTGTCCAATTTACAAAAAACTTGTGCCCATTCTCCAAAACAACCTGCTCATCATCGGAAAAATCTGGCGAACGGTAGAGGTAGCCATCAACCAGATCAAGTCCTGCCTTAAAAGGTGCGGTTCCTGAGCTCTTGTCGTAAACGGCTTTAAGAGACAGGCCGAATACTGATTTCAAGGCTTCACAGATTGCCCCTTTGGCGCGGAACATTCCAAC
Source organism: Bacteroidales bacterium UBA755 (assembly GCA_002297815.1). GTDB lineage: Bacteria > Bacteroidota > Bacteroidia > Bacteroidales > UBA932 > Cryptobacteroides. The sequence continues at coordinate 14,552 of DBKH01000060.1, forward strand.
TGAATGGGCCTGCATGACGCAGACACCGTCATAGTAATCTATTATGAGGCCTGGAAGGCCATCTCCCTCTCCGTGTACGAGACGGTAGCAGTTGGTGAGGGTGGGCCCTTCGACAGGCTCTGGGACCGATGCTTCGACAGGCTCAAGGGCCGGAGATTCATGTTCAGGGACCGCACCGGACAGGCCGACAGCGATGCGGACCTTGAGAGCACGGGCAATCATATTCCTCCAGAAGTCGGGAGAAAGGACATCCTCACCGGCAAAACTCAGAACACGGACTGCGATCGAGCCTATCTGATAGTGTCCGTAAGCAAGAAAATCACCTCCTTGGGAAAACACACCAACGATGTCACCCTCAGCTGGGTTGCCGACAACCTGGGCAATCGCACCAGAAAAAACCCATGGATGGAATCTCAATAGAGAATCCTCTCTACCTTTCTTTAATATTATCTTTGTCATTATCACTGTGTTTTGGAGGATTAGGGAGCATTTGCTCCGGAGTCAAAGGATTCTTCTCCGATGCCATCAATTTGAAATACATCTCACGACAGATCCATGCATCTGTTGCAGCATAAGCCTGCTGTGAATCTGACAACGTCTCCGCTTCCCAATTAGAGAGTTGTTGGGTCTTGGAGATGCGAACTCCAAGAATAATCGCAGCCATCTTCTTCACGCTCTTGTCCTTAATCCCATATTCCCAGACCATTTTTTGAAGATCCACGAATGATTTAGGCTCAAAATCATGATGTTTCCTAAGACCTCGGACATCATCTGTTACCGCTGCTCCTATCTTTAAAATTTCTTCATTACCAAGGATCTTGCGAAGCGGCTTGGGGATTCCGCCCATCAGTTTGACCCTGAACAAGAAAGCACGTTCCTTACCGGAAAGTTGAAGAAGGGACACGCCATAATGCGGCTGATTAGCCGAGAAGCACGGACGGGACTCCGTGTCGAAACCTATAACCTTCTGTTTCCTAAGGTATGCCACAGCTTTCATGAACTCAAAACCAAGAGAATCAATCACCTTGATCTTTCCTGGGAAGCTTGATGGCTCCAGCTGTTCTATTTCCTCCGGACTAATGCTGATTTTGTACGACATAGGAATAATAAGTGTTTGGAGCCAACACCCCTACTGTGTCAGGAAATGAGGCCGGTACCAAGCTGTCAACAAACGGGACGACTACTGATTCTGAATTCAAAGAGCCTGCAACTGACATGAAAAGTTTAGCAGTTGGATAAGAGATGTTATGAGTGAACATGTTCCTTTCCCTCATTTTAAGGAAACATGCCTTTGATAAAGAAAATGTCGAGTCCGATGAATATATAACCGGAACTTCGCATCCTATCCTTCCAAAGAGGTCAACAACATCCTCTCCTCCGAGGCTAGACAACTCACATGAGCAAATAATCAAAACCTTACATCCCACAGGGATAGCAAGTGCGGCAAGAGACTGTCTGACAACAGCTTCCCTACATTCAGTCTGATTCTTGACGCTAAGCGTTGAAGAGTCTGCAAAATCCAAAATTGAGACAATCGTCTCTCCAGCGAAATCAGGCAAACCGTCTCCGACATTACGAGCATCAATGTTGTCAAACTCATCTCCGACCATCATCTTCTCGCTAAGGCGCAGGCAACTGGCCGGCTCTCCTACCAGGACAATTGCTCCGGACGGTTTACCACTGGACTCTGCAAGGAAGCGAAGTCTGGACAGGGAATCGGTCAGAAGAGAATTGACCAAGGCAATCGTCTTGTAGCTGCTCTCTGCCCGTCTAGCACAGCCGAAAGCAAGCAAGACGGACGCAGCAATAACGATACAGGTTAATAATTTCTTCACTGTCAATTAATTATAGCCAAGGGAACGCTCTCTCGCCACAATCTAAATCTCAAATCTCTGAACTTGGACACATTCAAACTGCAAAGGTAAAAAAATCTTCACTATCTTTGGTGCCGGACACGCAGAAAGTTATGATAAAAGCGATTGCTCTCATAGATTCATTCAAAGGATGCCTGACTTCTTCTCAAGCTGGAAAGGCTGCCATAGCAGCTTTTCAAAGCGGAGAGGCAGCGTCAATTCCTGTCTCAGATGGAGGCGAAGGTTTTTCCACGATAATGACAGAAATGTTAGGAGGTTCTTTCAAGGAAATAAGTTGTTCGGACCCATTGGGCAGGCCCATAAAGGCAAGGTACGGACTGCTCGACAACGGAGAGACAGCCATCATCGAAACGGCAGAAGCGAGTGGGCTTGGACTGTTGCTCAAGGATGAACGGAATCCGTTACAGGCAACTTCCTACGGTACCGGTGAATTAATCCTTGACGCTCTTAGGCACGGTGCAAAAAACATTTGGCTTGGCCTAGGAGGAAGTGCGACATGCGATGGAGGGACCGGGCTGCTTCAGGCTCTGGGGTATAGGTTTCTGTGTCCGGAAGACGAAGGTGATCGCCAGCCGCTCATGCTGAAAGATGTTCGCGGGATTGACGCCACTCACAGATGCAATTTATTGAGTCACTGCAAGATCACAGGATTTTACGATGTCTCAGTCCCATTTTGTGGGCCAGAAGGTGCAGCGATGATGTTTGCCCCACAGAAAGGCGCTACCCCGGCAATGGCGAAAAGCTTGGACAAATGGATGGCAAAGCTTTGCAAGGAATATTCAAAATATTCAGGTAAAGAAATAATGAATATTCCCGGAGCCGGAGCTGCCGGTGGAATCGGAGGCGCGATAGTTGGGGTGCTTGGGGCAGAAATGGCCCTCGGAGTCCAAAAAGTTCTGGACATAGCTGGCCTTGACAGTCTCTTGAGTGGATGCAACCTAATCTTCACTGGTGAAGGAAAGGCAGACATTCAAACCCTGAAAGGGAAAGTGCCTATGGGGGTTCTTGAATATGTCAGGGCACATTCCACCCCTGACAATCGTCCCAAAATCATCCTAATTGCCGGGCAAGTCTCTGACCGACAACAACTTCTAGATGCCGGATTCGATGCCGTTCTCCAAATCACCCCAGCTGGAATGCCTCTATCCGAAGCAATGATTCCGGCCATCGCCATCGCCAACATCACACGGACCATCAAGGATTATCTATTATGTTAGATATCTTCTCTTAATTAATAATTAACTGTCTTTGATTCATGAGTATGAAAGTCTTGTCCAGCACTACCTCCGGGACATGTTTTTCTTTCTCAACTCATAGCGGACATTTAGCAAGAAGTAACGTCCATAAGACGGGTTCCATTTCTGGAGATAGTAATCCGCTGTGGTCGCTGTGGAATAGGACGAAGCTTTGTTCAGCAAATCGTAGGCGCAGACGCTTACTACGAATCCTTGTTTTGTAAACCTATGACCTATCTCAACTTTCATGTTAGCGAATAGATTGTCTATCCCTGCTCCGGAAAGATAGTCATTGTTCTGAACCGAGGCGGAGACATTGATGAATGTCGGCTTCCTGAATTGGTACCTGACAGTGCCATAAGTGTAAGTCACAAATGAACTGGATAGCAATCCACCAGCATCGCTGGACGAATGCAGGTAAGTCATTTTCAAGTTAAAGGTCATGGACAACCTTTTAGATGCCGTGAACATCTCCATCAAATCCACTTTAGCCTGGACAGTTCTCACATGAGCAAGTTCGTCACGTAGATATTGTGGTCTGCTGTCGTAAGCACCGCTGAGTTTCAGTGAGGATGACAATTTTACCTTTTTCGAGCGACGAGACAACGAGAGCTGCCCATTTACCGACCAAGACGGATCGGAAGTGTTCACAAATGTGTTAAGTATGGCACCTTTTCTCGCCACATAGCCGTCATATTCAGGCAAAGTCGTGTCCTCTGTGAAATAATAGGTTCTCGTGACAATCGGGTTGAACGTGCATGACGCGCCAAGACCATAACCAAGATTCAACCCTGTTTTCTTGTCCATGAATATATTATCAAGAGCTGATGCATTCAACATGAACGCCTGTCTCAAGTTCGGATTTCCCCCGGAAAGCACCAATGGATTTATGTCCGTGATCCGGCCGCGAGTCTGCTCTAGAGAAGGGATTACCGACTTCCCGGAAATAGAAAAGGATGACAGATAATCTCGGTAACGTATCTCTGGCTGAATGTCAACATAGAAATGGTTGAACGCTGCGTCAAATGGAAGACGTTCGTCATCTTTCTGACGTATAATCGACTCTTTCAGTGACACGGTAAAATTTTTCCGTCCCTTAGTGTAGGAATATTCCTGATCAAGATTAGCCGAGACTGTGTTCCAAGTAAAATTGTAGGTGTTGGCAAGGTCCTGAACTGGAGCCTCAGGATCAAGGATGTCAATTGTCAGATTGCGTCTTTTAATTTTCTCGGCCTTGGCGGACGCTCCGACATTCAATTTTGAGGTTTTGCTCGCTTCGTTGCCTAGAATGATGTCCAGATCGCTTCTCAGTCTTGCGTTCCAGGACTTGCCGATGCCATCGGACTGGAGATTCCTTCTGATGTAGGATGTTGAGAGAGTGTCTATATTCCAAGACAATGTGTTGTTATTCACAAATGCCCCATTAAGGATGACGCGAGGCCTAACGTGTCCCAGATCATTGTTTTTCCAGACAAGTGAGGCGTTAAGACTCAAGTCATTAGCATCTGAGCCAATGTTTGAATCCTGACTGACATTCCCGACCGGACTGACAACAAGACTTGAAGCCTTCCTCCATTGGTCAGCCTCGGTCAACGTTCCGTCAACGCTGAAATTAATGCTCTTGAGAGGTGTATCCTGAAGATGAAGGCCAACTTCGAAATCGTGGCGGTGACGCTTAGTCGAAGCAATAGTCGTGTCGGACATGTTTCTGGCAGGAGAGGATTCAGTCTCGAAAAAGTCTGTCAGCACACGGTCCGTGCTACGGGAATATACATGAGAGAAAGCATAGGTGGCACTCACGGCATTGCCATACTTGCGGTCCTTCCAACGATGCGTGAAATCCAACTGCGTCCCTGTGAACTCATTATAAGATGCCAATGCACCGAAATCAGCAACTACGGAAGGAACACCACCGCTCACAATTCCATTAATGGTAGAGTTGACATTATTAACGCCAAGAAAGACAGATGCATTGTCCATTTCAGAGAAAAAATTCGCGAGCCCGTGGGCATAATAACGCCCTTGAATATTTCCGTTTTCATTCCTTGCCTCATCCACTCCACCAGACACCTGTGCTGATGCACTTCCGAAGGAAATGATATTTTCTTTTGTCGCTACATCAAGCACCTGCTCCTTAACAGAATTCTTAAGTCCACGGTGCTTGTCCTCAGCGCTCTGCTCCTCATAGACTTTCACATGAGTCACCTCATCGGCAAGCAACATGTCAAATGCAGTCTTGGCATTGTCCCCAAAAACCTGAACACCATTGACGTACGTTCTTGCGATCTTTTTTCCTCGGTACTTGATGGTTCCTCCACTCAAGTCAAATCCAGGAAGCTGTTCAAGGATGGCGATGGCCTTATCTCCTTCCATCGTCTTCACAGCAGCGGCATTGAAAACCGTTGTGTCGCCTAGAATCCTCATCAATGATGCTGAAGCGGTCACAGTAGCCTCCTTGATTGCTTCCTTGCTGTTTCGCATGGTAAACAAAACAGCGTTATCCCCTTCAGTAATGTCAAACACACCATCCACGGACTCCATGCCCATCTTTGAAACCTTGATGTAAACCTTGCCAGGTCTAAGATTCTTGTAAATGAATATTCCGCTTCGTGTGCTGACACGGTAAGTTGAATCAACCTTGCTACCATTCACCTGAACCAACAGTACATTAGCCTCACTGACAGGAAACTTATAACGTTCATGACGCAATTCACCATAAACATTGGCATTCCTAACATATTCCTGCTGGGCATAAATCTGTTGAGGAAAATGTAAAAAGAAAAAAACAGAAAGTAGGCCTAATAATTTAATAGGCAACTTACTTAACATTAAGATTTATGAAATAATATACGATCATACAAATCAGCCACAGTAGCAGCCTCTGACAATTCCTCAAAAGACAACTCAACATCAAGTTCAAAATAGATTATTGACCCTAATTCCAAGCGTCCTAAGGAATCGATTCCTAAAGTAGAAAGCTCAGTAGACATTGTAATCTCCGATTTATCACAATTACAATAATCAGCAATGATATCCAATAAATGTTCATAAAGTTCAGAGTCTCTCGTAATCGAGCTAACACTAACTTACTGAATATCACCAGCATAAGAGACAGGTGAATAAACTGAAATAGCTGATAACGCAAGAAACATCGCCACGGTATAAGTTTTCTTATTCATAACTAGTAATTTTGTTTAAACAAAAATAACAACAAAAATAATAAAAAGCAAGCCATGAAACAACATCATCGGCAAAAAAAGAAAAAAGATATTATCCATTGCAATAAATGAACTATTCTCAGCAAAGTGGCACGGGTGCAAAACAAGTTTTTTCGCACCCATAAGGGGTGTTTAAACAAATATAGGGTGCAAAACACGCTTCTATGCACCCGATTGTGATGCTAAGACCTCGTGGATTTTAGGGATGAGGAGTGAGAGGACATATTCATACTCCATGAAATGGGTGCCGTTGTAGATGGTCCAGGTGCCGCTGCCGAAGTACTTCTTCCATGTGCGGATTGAGACAATGCCGCTGCGACGGTAATGGTCGTGGGTGCCGAAAAATGCGTGGAAATAGTCTTGGCTACCGTTTCGGGGAGTATTCCGCAGTGCATCGCTGAGAACACGTCTCCATTTTCTCAAAGGTTTGTAGGTAAAATGAAGTTTCTGCCGATCACCAGGCTTAGGACGGTAGATTTTATCAAACAGAGCGGTGACTCCCGGTATCAAAGTAAGCCATGCCAAAGCCATAAAGTACCGAGGAGCATTCAAGGAAGGGGACACGAAAAGATGAGGATAGCCTCTCAGCGCAACAGTATGCGTAGCCCCCATACTCTCCCCTATCACAAGATCCGGATGGACTTCCGAAGCCCATGCAGACAATTGAGAATAAGCTACTTCCGGATCAAAATCATACGTCCGGATAACGACCTCGAATTCTGTCCCAAGATTGTCTTTCAAAATGGACGGGATCCGGCTGTCACCTCCCCCGCCCATTCCGTGGACATAAAGTATTATGTGTTTCTTGGATTCAGCCATATCTCAAAATGAATCCCAGCTACTTCTTTGTCACCAAATCGCCCATCGCCAGGTTGATGAGGATGTAGCCAAGAAAACTGGCAAGGAACACGAAGGACCAATGGGAACGCTCGACCAAAGCGATCACAATAGACAGTCCCACGATGACCAGAAAAGCAATCCTTTTGGCCACCTCTAACTTGGCTGCTTTCTTTCCTCCACCGAACTTCATCGAGAACATAGGGATCTCGCTGACAAGCAGATAGCAAAGAACCAGCGTCAGAACTGGGATGAAGACCGGCCCTTCGCACCAATGTGCCAGGAAACAGTCCGGCCTGACGGTCACAAGTGTCGCTAGCGAGCCACAGATCATCGCGGCAGCTGGAGTCGGAAGTCCAATGAAACTGTCGTGCTGACGCTCGTCCAGATTGAACTTGGCCAGTCTCAATGCCGAGAACGCAGCAAGCACAAGAGGTAAATATTTCAGAATCAGGATGTCCGTTCCGCTAATCTGATAAAGCATCACTGCCGGAAGAACTCCAAAACTGACGTCATCCGCCAGTGAGTCCAACTCTTTCCCGATTTCTGAATATGCCTTCAGCAGCCTAGCGGCCAGGCCATCGCAAAAATCAAAGACAGCGGCAAGGATCATCAGTTCGAATCCGAGTTCCAGCCTGCCATTCAAAGAAGCGATTACCCCCAGAACACCACAAAGGAGGTTCATAGAGGTAATCGTGTTGGGAATATGTTTGATAACGTTCATTTACCTTATCAATTGCGAGCAAGGTACAGCCTTACTTGATTCCGAGTTTCTTCTTAAGATCTTTGGAGAGGGCATCCTTGTGTACCACAACATCCATTGACTTGGCGCGAACGAAGGAGTCTGAGCAGTACCAGATACCATTATACTTACCGGTCGTTCCCCAAGAGTTTTTAACCATGAAGTACTTTGTTCCATTTTGGTCAGTAGCGACACCGAAGATCTGCATTCCATGATCATCCGTCGTGGTCTTGTTGTCAAAGCCAAGCTGACGGGATTCCTGAGTCACGGAAGCCTCTTTAGGAAGTTCCACAACAGCCTCTTTCTTCTCTCCCTTCTCTCCGGCCTTGCCGACCCAACGCTCCTGATCAGAGCCAGATGTAGCTTTCACATCATCGAGAAGCACACCGATTCCGTTTCTTGTGAAGCCTTTCTCGCTAACATCAGATCCCCATGCAAGGGTGTAGCCCTTGTCTATAGCACTGTAAATCACATCCATGAACTCATCCAAAGGAATATTATAGGCTGAATCCCATCTCCAGTTGTCAGCAATCTCAATAATGAACGAAGTGTAGAACGGATGGTGGGTAAAAGATGTAAGAGTTACATAGTCAGACGGAACAATTCCCATCTCATCCCTGTAAGAGGCCGGAGTGTAGGTCTTTCCGTTGTATTCAAAAGTCTCCGGGGTCTCTCCTAGGTAGTTATCAACAATGGCATCGAAGCCCTTCTTCCAGTTTGTGGAAAGGGTTCTGTTAGGGTTTTTCGCAATGGCCTCAACGTAGGCCTTTGTGGTAGCGTCAAGTTCACCGTGGATTGGAAGCGGCTGGAGCCCAGGCATAGCACTCTGAGGAACCAGACCATAGTCCTCAGCGATGTGTAGGACATCGTCAGCCTCGGAACCAGCAGCAAAGTTGATGTGACCGTCTGTGCGGACATATTTCACAGCCCTTTCCTTGTAGGAATGTGAAACAACGAACATCTCAGAGAAATCAGGGTATAGGGTGGTGTCCTTAATATTCTTGATTCTAATCGCCTCTGACTCAAGGAATCCAAGAGTAGAGAAGCACCAGCATGTTCCGGAACGGTACTGATTCTTTACCGGAGTGATCGGATTTTCCTTAACGACTGTAAACTTGTAGTCAGCCTCTGGCTGAGCTGGTTTCGGCTGCGCAGTGGCAGCGAAAGGAATGATGGCCGCAGAAATGGCGGCAATGATGATCTTCCTCATATTCAATAATATTAATAATTTTGAGCTTTAACTTGGAAATAACTTCTTGGATGCTTGCATACTGGGCAGATCTCCGGAGCCTTCTTGCCAATCACGATGTGACCGCAATTCGAGCACTCCCAGATCATATCCTCATCCTTAGAGAACACAAGAGCATCTTGAACATTCTTCAGCAACTTCCTGTATCGCTCCTCGTGGGTCTTCTCGATCGCCCCGACTTTCTCGAACAAGAAAGCAATCTCGTCGAACCCTTCCTCCTTGGCGGTCTTCGCGAACCCAGCGTACATGTCAGTCCACTCGTAGTTCTCACCAGCAGCGGCATCGGCCAGATTTTCCTCGGTAGAAGGAACTCCACCGTCATGCAGCAGTTTGAACCAAATTTTGGCATGCTCCTTCTCGTTCTCCGCAGTCTCCTCGAACAGCTTGCCTATTTGCACATAGCCATCCTTCGCTGCCTTTGAGGCATAGTACAAATACTTTGTGTGGGCCTGACTCTCTCCCGCGAACGCTGTCCGCAGGTTCTCTTCTGTCTTCGATCCTTTTAGTTCCATGATCCATGAATATTAAGATGTTTTCGACTGTGCTGTCACCGTCTTGCAGACAGATGTCCGCTCCGGTACGGCTCATGCCTTGCAAATGTAATAAAATTACGTTAGATAAAGAACGACCTCGATACAAAACAGCATTTGGATTTTCAGGAGAAAAGCATTAAGTTTGGATTCGGCAATAGACAACTTTCTAAGATAGATGCAAGATTTGGATTCTATAAACCTCAACGGGACACAGCGGCGGGCGGTGATGAAGCTCGCGGTTGAGTTGGTCAAGGCAGACGACCGGATCCACTCGAAGGAAGTCTCGGTCCTCGATGAATTGCAATCAAATTTAAGACTGGAACAGAGCGAGTTAGACCTCATCCATTACCTTTCGCTGGAGAGCGCGGTGGACTGTCTTAAGAATCTGGATGAACAATCAACTAAGACCATTATCAATCTCTTCAACGAGATAATGTGCTCCGACAACGACATCGACTTCGAAGAGAATCTACTGCTGTCCTCGATTTCGATGTCATGCGACAATGATTCCAGAGACTGGTGCGGAATCATATCCGCTGAGGCGCCAGAATCAGAAGTTCCTGAAAGGCAGATCGTCTTTCTTGAGAGCAAAACCTCAAAGGCGGCACATCTGGTTCTTGATGACAAGTACGACAACCTACTCATTTCAAAGGCATTCAGCGACATCGGGATAGAGTTATTCTATCTCCCTGACATACTTCGAGAATTTTGCCGCCATCTTGAAGGCGATGACAAATTCGGACTCCTCAAGCGTTCCATGGAGTACCTTGTGCCTGCCGGGGACGTAGTCAGGTCAGGCAACCTCAAGGAATCACTTGCAAGTCTCGACACCAGAACATTCTACCATCTGATCCTTTCCAGGTTCAACATCGCTCCGGACAGGATTCCTTATCAGGTGTTCCTGCTCATAAAAATCAGAGACAGTCATATTCTGGACGACAGCGACACGATGAGGCGGACAGTGGATTTCCTCTGCATCGACCTCTCGTTCGAAGTGAAAAAGCGGATACTGACGTTCGTCTCCCGCTTCGACGAGAAGCGCGGCCAGCTCTCCTACAAAGGCTACTACAAGTTCCTTTACGACTACCTCAGCGCTGAGGCGAAAATCACCAACCCGATCAGCATCAACTCAAAAGGCGACTTCACACTCGAATCAGGCGACATCATCAGGTTCAAGTCAGCCCCGCAGGCGAAGACCCTCTACCTGCTACTCCTGAGCCGTGGAGACAAAGGAATATCCCAAATCGACTTCAACAAGACCGTCTCTTTCCTCAAAGCATTAGACATCAATGAATATCTCACCTCAGCCGGAGATTTTGACCTTCCCCGCTTCAAGGAAATTCTCAGCGGCAAGGATGACGAATATGCCCGCGTAATCCTCGACACGATAGCCATCTACCGCTCGTTCTCGACCAAGGACATTGAGAGGAAGGATTTCCTTGAATATGTTCAAAGCATCCTCCGACACCGCAGCTCGCTCAAGACATACATCAACACCGGTTTCGCCTCCGCCAGGAAACTTGCGAACCCTGAGCATTATATGGTTCGTTTTGATCCCGACACCAAAACCTATTCCGTCTCAGCCAGCCCTTCCCTCTTCACCGTCACCTCGGAAGGTTCTTCTTCCATCCCCTTGACCGACTCTCCGCTCTGGAAAGCCTTCATTCTTTCCACCCATCCCCCCATACCCAAAATAAAAAATAATCAGAATTATTTGCATTTTCACTAAAAAAGCGATTACTTTGCAACATAAATGGAAGGATGTCTGGAGAGGCAAGCTCCGACGCTGATTAAATACAGGGATAGAATGAAAATTCTTACCCTGTATTTTTGTTAAAACGGGCGATGTAATCTTGAAGAGCCGCTCTCCGCTCTCGAACAACGATAACATCAATTACATGATATACTTCCATTTTATTTTCAGCGTCGAAGAGCGCCTTTGCACAGATTGCAAAGATGTCGCTTCAAAGTTTTCTTTCGTCAGAGGCCACTTCAGAGTGGTCAACGGCAGGAAAATTTATGTGAAGGCTCATTACCGTAAAAAGTAGTTAAGCTGGAATCGGATCAAGGATCCGTTGACATCTTCCGCCCGATGGAGAGTCATCTGTATTGCCGCAGATGACTCTCTTTGATTTTTCAGCTTTCCAAACGATTGGATTCTTTGTGATGAAATCAGTGTGAGGTGGTATCTTTGCGGGCATATTCAAAGAATGCATTGACAATGGAGAAAGAAAACGGTGAGACAAGGGCCGGTATGGCGAATGTGAAGCTTGTGCAAAGTGGCACGGAGACAATGGATTACCTTATCGAGGGATCCGAGGAGGTGGTCCAAGGGAAAGGGCGGAACATCATTCCGGAGGTGGAGAAGGAACCACTTTGGAAGGCTTATCTGGAGAAGTTCAAGGACCCGATCATCATCATACTGCTGGTGGCGCTGGGACTCTCGCTGGGAGTGTCGGTGTACGAGATGGCATATTCAGGAAGGGACGCTTCGTGCCTGATAGAGCCGCTGGGAGTGCTGGTGGCGATACTTCTGGCGACCGGAATCGGTTTCATCTTTGAGGTCAAGGCGGAAAAAGAGTTCAAGATTCTGAACAAGGCCAAGGACGAAAGGCTGGTCAAGGTGCTGCGTCTGAAAAGGGCCGGAGACAAGACTCCACAGACCTATGAGGTTCCTAAAAGCGATGTTTGTGTCGGTGATGTGGTGGTGCTGGAGAACGGCGACGAGGTCCCAGCGGACGGACTCCTGCTCAGTGACAGGAATCTGACCATCGACGAGTCGAATTTCACGGGAGAACCGTACACGAAAAAAAAGACCGTACCGGAAGCCAATAATGAAAGCACCTACCCGGATAACTTTCTGCTTCGCGGTTCTACTGTGATCGAAGGCAGCGCGACCTGCAAAATCACAGCAGTCGGCCCCCAGACCGAAGAGGGAAAAGGCGCGAAAATATTACAGGAAGAGACTGATGTCGAGACCCCGCTTAACGCCCAGCTGAACCAGCTCGCCAAATGGATCACCTACGCCAGCTACATCATCGCGGCGTTGATTGTGGTCGGGAGGATGAGCATATTCTTTCTCACGAATGACGCGGAGACATATTCATTCATCGAGATTTTCCGTGTGGCGCTCAATTCGCTGATGATCGCAGTGACGCTGATTGTCGTCGCTGTGCCGGAAGGGCTTCCGATGAGCGTGACGATCAGCCTTGCGCTGAGCATGCGCAAGATGCTCAAGGAAAAGAACTTGGTGCGCAAGCTCCACGCCTGCGAGACGCTTGGCGCGACCACCGTCATCTGCACGGACAAGACAGGCACACTGACCAAGAACAAGATGAGCGTGGTGGAATCCGAGTTCTGGGGCGTCGATGAAAGCCTCATCGCTGACAGCATAGCCGTGAACTCCACAGCCGCGCTGAACAATTCTGAAAACGGAGAATACCACGCGATCGGCAATCCGACAGAGGGAGCGCTTCTGCTCTGGCTTCAAGGCAAAGGGGTTGACTATTCCGAACGCAGGAACGCCTACCAGATTGTGGATCAGATAGCTTTCTCGACCGAAAGGAAGAGGATGACCACGGATGCCATCGACAGCGCGACCGGCAATGAATATCTCTTCATCAAGGGAGCCCCGGAGCTCCTGCTGGAAACTTTCGACATCATTGAGGGCGGTCCATCGAAGGAGACCGTGCTCGCCACTCTGGCGGCATGGCAGGCCAAAGGAATGAGGACCTTGGGATTCGCGTTCAGGAATATGTCCGCTCAGGATTCCAAGGTCTCGTTCATCGGAATAGTCGGAATTGCTGACCCGATCAGGGAAGATGTGAAGGAGGCTATCGACACCTGTTCCGGCCACGCTGGAGTCCGGGTGATCATGGTGACAGGAGACAACGCCCATACCGCCAGCGAGATTGCCCGTCAGGCCGGAATTATCAGCAAGTCCGAGAGCAACCCTTTGACAATCACAGGCTCCGAGTTCGCTGCCAAGAGTGATGAATATCTCAAAAAAGAGGTTCTGCCTACCCTCAGGGTTCTCTCCCGTGCCAGACCGGAGGACAAAGTCCGTCTTGTCACCCTTCTCCAGCAGATGGGCGAGGTCGTGGCTGTCACCGGTGACGGGACCAACGATGCCCCGGCACTGAAAAAGGCTCAGGTCGGGCTTTCGATGGGAGACGGCACGGCAAGGGCGAAGGAGGCTAGCGACATCACAATCATTGACAACTCGTTCTCTAGCATAGGAAAAGGAATCCTGTGGGGACGTTCGTTGTACCTGAACATCAAGCGCTTCATCCTGTTCCAGATGACAATCAATGTCTGCGCCTGTCTGATCGTGCTGCTGGGAGCGTTCATCGGGCTGGACTCTCCGCTGACCGTCACGCAGATGCTGTGGGTCAACCTGATCATGGACACCTTCGCAGCGATGGCCCTGTCCTCGATCCCACCGGATCGCAAGGTGATGGAGGAAAAGCCACGTGACCAGAAAAGCCACATCATCGACCGGAAGATGGGCGTCAGGATAGCCTTTTCGGGAATATTCTTCTTTGCCTTTCTGGCTCTTCTTTGGCAGCTTCTCTGGAGGATGGACATCAGCTCCGTAAGAGACCTTCTCCACTGGAATGTCGTCGGGGAGTTCTTCCGCGGAGCCTTCTCGGCCCACACAAAGGCGCATCTTTCCGGCTACGAGCTGGGAGTGTTCTTCACGACATTCGTTCTGCTCCAGTTCTGGAATCTGTTCAACGCCAGGTACTTCAAGACTGGCGGCAGCGCCCTTCAGGACATTCTTGATTTCTTCTTCGACCGCAAGAGATTCAAGGCCTCAGCCTGCTACGGCTGCCTTCTGGTGGCCGGAATCATTCTGGCCGGCCAGTTCCTGATCGTCAACTGTTTCGGAGCCTTCTTCGAGGTCTCTTCCCTCCCTCTCGCTGACTGGGGCTGGATCCTCCTCTGCACCTCCCCGGTGCTCATCCTCCCGGATCTCTACCGATTTATCCGCTCAAAGGTTGCCTTGTAATCAGGTATAGAAGACAAACAAATGTAAATAAATATCGAAAAAAGATCCGCTCCCGCCTGAGGGGACAGGCGGGAGCGGAGTTAATTTGTTATTTACTAATCAGAATGTTGACCTTCACGGATTAATTTGATACCGGACGGATCTCCCAACCATTCCAGCGACGCGATCCCATAACCGTAGAACCACTTTTCTCAGTATGCACATATAAACTATATGCATCTTTCAACTCATTCACATTAATGGTTGAGCTCCAGTAATATTTCCCAGATAAGAAGAAGATACTGTTCCCTTCATAACCAGAGATTTTACTTGTCACTGAAATGCCTTTCTTCGCATCATCATATTTCCATTCAAAATTCTTTTCATTAAATAACTTAAGGAACTCATCTAAGGTCGGTGTACGCCAGGTGCCTTTCCAGTTGACGGTGGCGGCATCATCGCCTGACATAAGAACGGTCAGGCCATCAGTGGAATTGTACTTGGTATAGTTCCCGTTATCGTACCATTTGTGATTCCCAAAAGAATAATCAGATTTCGTCTCCGTCTCACCCCAGGCGAATTCCGATCCGGCTTCCTCAGGAGTTGACGCGCCTATGTTGCAGGTGGCCCATTTCAGGCCGTCTCCCATCTCGACATATTCGTGGCCGTTGATTTCCTTCTTCGGATCCAAGCGACCGTCCACGACTTTAAGAGGAACGAAGCCGGAGGCGATTTCCCAACCTTGGTCGGAATCCTCAATGAGAAGCTTCGCGTAAGTTGTATATGACCACGCGGCGTCAAAGAATGTAGCCGAAGAGCTCTTGATGGCCTCAGCCGAAGCCTTTACAGCTATCACACCGTTTGATTCCGGCACGACACTTTTGACGGTAAGATCAATTGCCTTCCATTGACCTCTTCCCCAATCCACGTAGGCTTGCATCTTCACATTGCTTGAATTCAATTTAGACACAACAGCTGCGGGACGTACCTCAAACCTCATCAAGAACGCCTTATCCTCCCTGTACACATCATGTACTCCGTCTGAATACTCCGGACGATAGGTCACAGACTGGATCTTGTTACCTATCACACTCAAGGCCTTGTTCATCTTTTCAATCGCAGCACTAATCTTGTCCTCACAGTCTTTGATACGGCTTTCCCAATCGTTGAAAATCTGAGTAATCCTATCATTGACAGTCTTGATCTCATTCTCCAGTTTGGTGTTCAGCCTACCCTCAAGGGCAGAGATCGCATCCTTTATGGCCTTATCGTAAGCAGTGGTGATGTCGGTCTTAGCCTTCTCCAAATCCGAGTTCAGGTCGGAGATCGCCTTGGTGTTGTCCGCAATGTTCTTCTCGGTCTCGGCCAAAGCGTCTTTCAGTTTTGTGATGTCTCCGGTGTTGGCGTCAATCAGACCTTTAAGAAGAGTCTTTTGAGACTCAAGTTGGGTTTCGAGATCATTCTTCTGAGCCTCAAGGGCAGCCTTGGTCTCCTCGATTGTCCAGTAGGCGGTGAGTTTCTCGTTCACCCAAGCCTTAAGGGATTTCTCCAAGTCCTCAATGGAGGTCTTAAGATTGGCGGCCCAAGCCTTCTCCAACTCTTCGGAAGCAGTTGCAATCGCTGAGGTGTAGGCCGATGTAATGTCAGCAATCTCTTTGTCAATCCTACCGTTCAGGCCAGCGACCTCATCCGCGATCTTGCCCTCAAGTTCAGTGAGAATCTTGCCCAAATCCTCGGTAAACTTCTTCGTGAGACGCTCCTCAAGGTTTGTCAAGGATGTGTTCAGACCGCTGATCCCGGAATTGATTCCCGCTATCTGCTCCACGATGCCGTTGTACTGCTCAAGAGTTGCGAACGCAGCGGTCGCCCAGTCCTTAGTGCCTTTGAGTTCCTTATCGACATAGCCCTTAAGGTCAGAGATTTTTTTCTCCAACTCTGCGTCCTTTGCCTTAAGATCCGAGATGGTGTTGATTATGGCGGTCAGTTTGCCTTCGACCTCGATCTTGGCGGCCTCAAGGTTAGCAAGAACCTCGCCCTTGGCTGTTTTAATCGCCTCGATAAGTTCTTCCTTGTTTTTCTTGTCGCTCGCCTGAAGTTCCTTCACTGCGTTCTCAAGATCGGATTTCACAGCAGCTATGCTTTTCTCGTTGTCAGAGATAGACTTGCGGAGAGACTCAGCGGTACCTTCCATGTCTGTGATCATGTCCTTGAGCTCCTTGTCTGCCTGCTCAAGTTTCGGAAGAGAAGCGTTGATTCCTTCAATCTGTTGGTTGATTGATTTGATCTGATTAGCCTGATTGCTCTCAATCTCATCAATCCTCTTGTTGAGGTTCTCGATGTCCTTGTCATAATCCGCGCAACCGGAAGCCACAAGGGCGATCGCGCCGAAAAGGGCGGCAATATATTTTTTCATATTCATTGTGTTTATATTCATTTAGTTATTATCTTGTTATTATTTTGCAAAGACCTTTATTGAGCGGTTCGCCTCCGGCAATTTGTGAATTATCGACCCATCTTTTCACAGTTTCCACAGTCGTCTTATCATCGCAGTTTTTGACATAAATATAAAAATCACGGTTTCTGCAATTAATACCACTGAAAACATGCTCCTCACGTTCTTTCCGGGTATAGTCGGTGATCTTCTTGTTGAAATTAGCCAGTTTCCACCCATTCAAAGTCACTTTTTTAAGTGACGCACAGTTATAAAACAACTTTTTAACATATTCAACTTCAGACACATCCCACTTCGAAAGGTCAAGTTCCTTAAGAGATTGACAGTGTTCAAACGCTCTAGCCATGTTTTGAGGTTTAGGAGTCCAAGACGATATTCTCAAATCGGCCAGATGAGTACACTCCATAAACATGCGTGCAAAATTATCAACTTTCGAAACATCCAACTTTTCCAAATCTGCAAATTCAAGTTTGTATTGATTCTGAAATATTCCAAAACCACCAGATTTATACATAGCGACATCCCTGCACACCTTGATTTTCTTCATTGTGGCGCCCTCCCAAGTATCTCTCCCGATGTTAAGATCAAGTTCACCTATCTCACCTATAAAGTCAATTCTGCCATAAGTGTGCTCCCTTGTACAAAAGAAGCCTATCTTATCAATAGCCCGCACGCCCTTAATCTCACTGTCCGGAAGCATCTTTCCGTCAGTTGTCTCATACCGGATCAACGGGTCTCCTAGCGCCTGCGCCTTAAGAGGAACATACTTCGTGCTGACATTTCCGACAGCCACGGCCACGCTCGCGGAGATCTTTTTGTCAATGACATCCTTATCGACTTTGGACGCGTCAATGGTCACGGTGATGACTCCTGACGCGTTACTAAAATCAGTTATGTCCAGCTCCTCAACATCACCGGCAGCAGCCCTGGTCTTGGTGTAAAGCAGACGGGCAGACAGCAACTCCGCGGTTATGTTGGCCGCTTCAGTTGCCGGACGTACCTCAAACCGGAACTTGATGTACCGGTAATTCTCACTGCCAGGGAAATCCTTATCTCCTTTGTCATAATAAAGGGTCTCCTTGCCATCCGTAGAAGTCGGGAACCATGACACAGACTGGATTCTTGAAGCCTGACTGGCATTCAAAAACTCTGACAGTTTGGCTTCCAGCCCACCAACAGAAGTTTCAAAAGAAGAGACCTTACTCTCAATTTCCGTCTTCTTTTTGTCAAGGTCACTATTCACAGAGGAAATCCGCGTCTTGATTTCATCAGGGAAACTGCCTTCAAATTTAGTTACCGCATCGTTAATCGCTGCCGTGTAGGCGTTGGTCAAGTCAATTTTCGCCTGCGCCAAATCGTTCTCAAAGGTTTTGAGATCAGCTGCATTCTGCGCCACTGCTCCATCTAGTTCCGCAAGCTTGTCATTCAAAGCCTTGAGGTCACCAACGTTTGCATTGATCAGCCCGTTCAGGAAAGTCTTCTTTGCCTCAAGCTGCCCCTGAATGTCAGCCATTTGAGCTTCCAGTTCAGCCTTGACCTCCTCAATTGTCCAATAGCCGGTGAGAGTTTCGTTGACCCACTGCTTCATCGAAGCCTCACAGTCATCAATGGACTTTTTGAGACTAGCTTTCCAAGCCTCCTCTATCGCATCCCGCGCCTTGGCAATGGCAGCGGTGTACGATTCTGTTATGGCCTTAACCTCATTGTCAAGCCTTTCGTTCAACTCAGCCACCACATCACCAAGTTTGGACTTGATGCGATCAGAAGCATCAGCCAAATCTATTGGATATTTCTCCGCCAGGCGGTTTTCCAAATCAGTCAAGGATGAATTAAGTCCGGCAATCTGATTGTTGAGGCCACCGATTTTCACCACGATTGAATCGTACTGTTTCAATGTCATGAAAGTAGCTGTCATCCAGTCCTTTGCGTCCTTAAGTTCCTTATCCGCATAAGTTTTAAGATCCGAGATTTTCTTCTCAAGGTCAGCATCCTTCTTCTCCAGATCCTTCAATGTGTTTTCCACATCACCCAGCTTGCCCTCTAGTTCAGTCTTGGCTGCTTCTAAAGTTGAAATAAGAGTTGTTTTCTCTTTGCTCAAAGACTCCAAAAGCGCTTCCTTGTCCGCCTTGTCGCTGTTCTTAAGAGCCTCAACGGCTTTCTCAAGATCTGACTTAAGGTCTGAGATACTCCCCTCGTTAGCCTTGATGGACTCACGGAGGCCATCAGCTGTCTTCCGAAGACTTTCAATCATTCCTTTCAGGTCAGCGTCCGTCTTTTCCAGTTTAGGAATGGTGTTGCCTATCGCATCTGCTTGTTGCCCAACCGATGCAATCTGATTGTTCTCGACAGCCTCTAGCCTCTTCTCCACTTCATCGATCTTGGATGAATAATCCGTACAACCGATGGCAAGCGCAAGACACCACAGCGAGACCGCCATGACTGGGCCTGTCTTTCGTAATAACTTATTCATAAATACCATTTTGAGTTTATACTTATAATCGTGTATTTCCTAAAATTCCCTATCATCAGCTGTGATGCTCTCAATTTCCAGACTTTTCTTGGCATAGTCCAAGAAATACACTGTCACAGCCGAATAGAACAGCGTGTAGGAGAGCACAAACAGTGACAACTGCCAGTACTGGGTAAAAAAGTAGGATGCCAAGGCAGCCACTCCAACGAGTACAGCAGCAATGAATATGACAGTTACTCCCCGATTCCGGCATTGTGCATACTCCTGCGGGGTGCAATTGATTCTTAAAGTGTTGATGTATTTCTTCCTCTCAAAGAAGAATGCTATTGTGTAAACGACCAATTGGACAACGTAGAAAGTGAAAAAGCAATAGCACACCACATTCCCGACCTCCGGATGTTCTATGAATATGAAGTAGATCAGCACGAACAGCATTATCGGAGCGAAATGCACTGCCACTAGACTCTTTCTGACTAGTTTGGAGTTGAAGAGAGCCAGCGATGCAATCGTGAAGAGGAGAGCTTGCGAGGAGCTGATTACCAGATTGCCGATGGAGAAGAATTTCTGAGGAGGTTGGCCCCCGCCTGTGCCTTTGAACAGAAGCCCTGCGGTCATCAATGCTATTATCAGAAAGGCCAGACCAAGGGCTATGCGGGCACTGATGTAGCGGACAGGTTTGTAGAGCCGGTCGGAAATCTCTTTATTGAAACGATGCATGTCAAGCAGCAGGATGGAATCCATCAGACAGGCCACGATGGAAACAATGCAAATCACAAGGTATGTCTGTTCTTCTGTCATCATCGTTATATTCATAATCAGGTTTGATTATATATATTCGGTAGAATCATCTTAGATGACAAAAGTACTCATGAATGAACTAATGACAATGAATTCAATGTAGTAAATATCAAGCTTGAACCGAAATTTACTACCTTAAACAAAATTTACCAGCATATTTACTACTTCCACAATAAAACAAGGAATACCCCTTGCCGCAATTTTGGTAACGTGCAAAATTCGGCAAGGGGTAATCCTTGTCTTGTCTTAAACTGTCACAAGAGCATCAGAATCTGACCGGAGATTACGCGGAGAAACATCTCCATTGGATAGACGGTGGCATAGGCAACGGAAGGCTCATCGTCATCGACTGTAGTAAGAGCGTAGTTCAGGGCAATTGGGTTTGCCATGGACGCGCACAGCATCCCGACATTCTCCGAATAGTCCGTCTTGAAGAATTTGGACGCGACAATGCCTACAATCAGCACAGGAACGACCGCCAAGAG
Source organism: Bacteroidales bacterium UBA755 (assembly GCA_002297815.1). Lineage (GTDB taxonomy): Bacteria > Bacteroidota > Bacteroidia > Bacteroidales > UBA932 > Cryptobacteroides. The sequence continues at coordinate 35,435 of DBKH01000060.1, forward strand.
AACACTGACAACAATCCACAGCAAGCCTTCTGGTCTCAAGACCGTCTCGAAAAAGTCAGGACCTGCACTTAGTCCCAATCCAGCAAGATAGATTGTTAGGCCAAACTGACGCAACATCAGATTCGCACTGTGGGTCGTGTAGGTTGTCAGGTGGATTCTCGGTCCGAAAGCACCCATCAGGATGCCAATCAGAATCGGGCCACCAGCAATTCCAAGCCTGATCGGGACACTCATTCCCGGAATGGAAATCGGAAGGCTGCCCAGAATCAATCCTAGCATAAGTCCAATGAAAATGAACAGCAGATTCGGATTACGAAGCTCTTTCTCCTGATTACCGAGAACTTCCGCCACACGATCTATAGCCTTCTGCTCCCCCACAATCGTCAGTTTGTCCCCAATCTGGAGCCTAAGGTCACGGGACGGAAGCAGGTCGATTCCAGCTCGGTTCACCCTCGTGATGTTGATCCGGTAGGCATTGCGCAGATGCAGATCACCAAGTTTTGCCCCATTGACACTCGTCTTGGTCACGAAAATGTGTCTTGACACGAGCATCCCGTCCAGATGATTCCAGTCGATGTCCTTCTTGTTCCAATCTTTGACGACCTTCTCTCCAAAAAGTTGCTCTGCTGCCCCTGCATCCTTCTCTCTGGTCAGCACAAGCACATGTTCTCCTTCTTCGAGGACAGTGTCTCCGTCTGGTATGATGACTTGCCCACGGCCTTCACCAGCATATTTCCAAACCCTAGACACGACCAGCCGGACATGGGCATCCTTCATGATGTCCCTTATCGTCTTTCCGAAGACAGCCGGGTTGCTGACTCTAAATTCTGCGATAAAAGTCTGGTTATCATGAGCATCCTTAGCCTTGCTGTTCTTTCGGAACATGGCCGAAAGGATGGCGACACACAAAATCACCCCTATCACTCCGAACGGATAGCCCACAGCGCAGGCAGTTGCCATCTGGTTTGAGACATCCGCTGCCCCCGGATCTGTCTGAAGCAAAGTCTGCTGAGCGGCTCCAAGCATAGGTGTGTTGGTCGCGGCCCCCGTGAGCAAGCCTGTTGCAACTGGCAGGGATATTCCACACAACTTGCTTACTCCTAACGTCATGAAAGTTCCTACCAACAGTACTGCGAACGCAAGGAGGTTTAGTTTTATGCCTCCTTTTTTCAGAGATGGGAAGAAGCTCGGACCGACCTGCAAACCAAGGGTAAACACAAACAGCACGAGTCCGAAATTCTGCGCCAGAGCCAGCATTCGAGGATCAACGCTGAGCCCGAAATGCCCGACGACAATTCCAGCAAAAAACACGAATGTCACACCGAGGCTGACACCTTTAATCTTGATTTTGTTGCAAAGAAGACCCGCAACGCAAATTAGCGACAGAACAAGAATCGCCTGAATATAAGACGGTTCTGTGAATATCTCGATGAACCAGTTCATTGTCATTTACTATACAACCTACAAAGATAGTGAGAATAATTCATTATTTTTGTTCTATGAATATGCCATCGTCCAAGAATGGAAGCGTTAGTGACAAGGGACGCAAGAAAGCAGTGAAGCCACCCTCACCAAAGAAACGCAAGTACCGCAGGAAGAAAAAACCGGGGGAAGTCAACCTCGGAGCATGGACTGCGGTAGGGTGCGCTGTGGCTGTTCTCATTGCACTGGTGATGATTTTCCACAAATGTGGCGAAGCCCTTGACTACGAGACTGGAGCCAAGGTGCCACAAGGAGAGTGGCGCTACGGGATTGACATCTCGCACCACAACGCAGGAAAGATTGTTTGGGATTCGCTCTATGTGATGACGGACAAACGTGGGAGAACCATCAAGGATCATCATCTTGCGAAAGACATCAGACCTGTTAGCTTTGTGTTCATCAAAGCCACGGAAGGCGTGTCGATGGTTGATAAGGATTTCAAGAGGAATTGGCGGGAAGCCAGCATGTCAGGCCTTCGAAGGGGAGCCTATCATTTTTTCAGAAGTTCCAAGGACGGAGAGGCCCAGGCTCGGTTGTTCATAAGAACTGTGGGAGACTTAAGATTCAAGGACTTGCCACCGGTCCTAGACATTGAGACTATTCACCGTGGAGGCTCAAGGAAGAGACTGAACGAGGAGGCTCTCAAATGGCTCAGAGTCATTGAGGATCATTACAACAAGAAGCCGATTGTCTATACTGGGGCTTCGTTCGCGAAGGATTACCTCTGCAAGGAAATCACGGACAACTATCCTCTGTGGATAGCGCATTATGAGAAGGAAAAGCCCGCTTTTGAGGGCTGGACTTGGTGGCAGTTCACGGATCGTGCTGTCGTGAAAGGGGTTCCGGGACTGGTTGACCTCAGTGTGATTAGACGTTAGGACCGTTCGCTTCGACAGGCTCAGCGACCGAAGCGGCAGTCACTGAGACCATAACCGCGGTCACTGAGCTTGTCGAAGTGACCCTCAAACCTATAATCTTTCAAACGGTTTCTCAAAATCTCCCGTCCAACGGTAAAGGTGCGTTCTAGAGAACTGATTGCCAGAGGATGGGCTCTTCCCCGGCTCAGCGAAATAAAACAGGCCATCACCGACCGGACATATTCCCGTGGAACCGTACTTGAAGTAAAATCCCCGAACCGGATTCTCTCTTGACCCGACCACATCATGCTTCGTCCTGTCGTAAAGGACTCCAGCCAACTTCCCTTTGAGTGGTTTGTCCGCCACATTGATGACGAACATGTCGTAGTTCGGGAATATTTCTTTTCGCCCCTTATAGACAGCCATGAGAATATTCCCAGTCACCTTGTCGTAGGCAAGGTTCTGCACACCCCAAGTTGTGTTTCCCGTGTAAACAAAGTACTTTGATTCAGGCTTGTCCGGCCCTTCCCCATAAAAGTCCCCGAACTTCACCGTCCCGGAATATTCATTCAATTTCTTGATGTCGTAGCGAAGTAGGACTTGGTGATTGTTGTCATTGCGGGCATTGTCGCCATAAATTCCGTAAGCCACGTAGAGGTAGTCCTTGCCTCCCTTTTTGCCAAGTTTTGGAGCGATTGTCACCCCATCAATTCCAGAACAGCCGTAGAAATGCTCGTACTCCTTGTCCGCGAAACCAGTCATGTGGTAATCCCTTGTGGCATCTCTGACGCAAACAATCCTGAATGCTTCATTGTTCTCCGAATCCATGCCGATTTGATTGACTTTATCTACATCTATGATTGCTATGTAGAACATAGAACGTCCCTTAGCGAAAGAAGAAAGCCCCGCCCCAATGACATCATCCTTGCACTCAAGAGAGGCATAGACCTTTCTGTCAGAGGGATTGAATGTCATCGCTCCGAGATGGCCCTGAATCCTATCAATAGACCCTAGAATCTTTCCGTCAATGTCCGTCTTGATGAAGCTGGTCGTGAAAGAGAAGTACATGTTGGCGGCATCCTTGTCGAAGGCAATTCCCTGGACATGGTTCTTGCCGCCCTCAACGTAGATCTCGGTCGGCAGGCTCTGTTCTGTTTGTGAATATGTAGCCACGGCTCCGGTGACTATCATCAAGGCGATTAATGCTATCTTTTTCATATTCAATATATTATTCCGATTGGTATGTCACTTCGGCAAGCTCAGTGACCGATGTTACTAGTTAGTCACTTCGGCAGGCTCAGTGACCACAGACTCAGTGACCTGCATGTTCGGTCGCTGAGCCTGTCGAAGCGGCCTGATGGCTATTTTCTTAATTCTTCAATCATAGCCCGCGCCACGGCAGCGGAAGCCCCCTCCCCACCGAGAGCGTCACGGATTTCCTGATAGCCGGACAGCATAGTGGACCTGTACTCCTCATCCTCGATCATCCGACGAACCTCATTCAGCACATTGTCGGGAGTGAAATAGTACTGAAGAAGTTCCCGGAAACAAATCCTGTCAAGAATAAGATTGCCGAGACTTATGTACTGAATCTTGATGATCATCTTTGCAATCAAGAAGTTGATTTCCGCCCCTTTATAGGCCACCAACTGAGGGGTCCCAATCAGAGCACATTCAAGCGAAGCAGTCCCTGAGTTGACCACCGCAGCTTTGGCGTGACGCATCACTGCATAACTCTGGCCAAAGACCACGCTGACATATTCACGTCCCCCGATGTACTTGGCATAGTCCGCTTCAGAGCGTGCTGGGGCAGCAGCGACCACAAATCGGTAGTCCGAATATTCAGGTAAAGCATGCAGTTTGTCCGCAAATTCCATGAAGGTCGGCATCATGGAACTGATTTCTCCGTTTCTTGAGCCGGCCAAAAGCGCAATCACCGGTCTGTCAGGAAGTCCGGTCTTGGCTAGGAACTCCTCTCTTGACTCCTTGAAGGCTTCCGAATTGTCAATCGCATCGATCAGAGGATTACCTTTATATATAAAGTCAACACCTTTCTTCGTGAAGTATGGAATCTCAAACGGAAATACTATGAACAGCTTATCGACAAATGCCTTAATCTTTTTCACTCGACTTTCACGCGAGGCCCAGACTTTAGGAGCTATGTAGTAAAAGACCTTGAAACCTGCCTTATGGGCAAATTCGGCCACACGGAAATTGAAGCCGGGATAGTCGATGAGGATCACCACGTCAGGCTTCCAACGCAAGATGTCGGAAGTGCAATCAGTGAATCTTTTCGCGAAAGACCGTGCATGGAGAAAGATTTGAGTGAATCCGATGATTGCTCCGTCCTTGTAGTCTTTCACGAGGCCCGTGCCCTCCTGATGCTCTTTGAAAACAGAGTCCATCAGTTCTCCGCCCCAAAATCGTACGTCAGCATTTGGATCCTCAGCGTAAAGGCCACGCATAAGATTCGATCCATGAAGGTCCCCGGACGCCTCTCCGGCTATAATGTAGTAGCGCATATTCCTTGATTGTTCTGCCAACACATTGTCGGCTAATTCATTGGCATATTCATTAAAAATCCTCGTTGAATCCGAGACCGTTCAGGCGGGCAATCTCATCGTGGTCCGAACTGTTGATGTTGTGGGCGACAATGGAGATGTAACCGTCAGCGAGGATGTGATGGTCGGCCAAAAAGTCATCCTTCGGAGAATCGTCCTTGAAATCCCCGACCATCATGTAAAGGGTCTCTCCCTCTTCGACTTTCGGGACAGAAGTCTGGCCAATGTCTTCGGGACGGACACCTCTTTTGGCGAATATCCCAGCGTCCCAAGGTTTGAATTCCTTTTCCCAATGCCCCAACCCTTGGTGCCCCACGCGAACTCCTTTGACAGACGCAGCAGGAATATTCGGGAAATTGACATTATAATATATTCCCGTCCCTGGATTATGATGCTCCCAAAGTTTTCTGAATATGTGGGGGAAATATTCACTGACAACGGAGAAGTCTGCATCTGGGCACATCGTGTCGAGCGATACTCCGATGCCGAATATCCCGTTCAAGGCCGCCTCCTCCGCTGCTCCTAGGGTTCCTGAATAGTTCGCTGCTGTGGCCGCGTTGGAACCATGGTTGATGCCGCAGACCACAACATCTGGTTTCCCCGGCCAAAAGATCTCATCTAGACCGTATTTCACACAACTCGCTGGGGTTGCGTCAAGGTAAGACCACCGAACTCCGTCCTTTTCGGGAAGTACCTTGTAGGCGATCGCCCTGCCACCCATCGAGACCGCCATCGACATCCCCGATTGGTGAAATTTCGGTGCGACAGCGGTAATCCTGCCAAATTGACGCATCATGTCAGCCAGCGCATGAATGCCACTAGCCTGATAGCCATCGTCATTTGTCAGCAAGATATTCATTTCATCAGACATTCCATTAATATTTTAACCCACAAATATATTAAATTCCGCAATTTTTTAATAATTTTGCATCGCTTTTGCAGTAAAGGCTGCGGTTAGTTTAGTAGTTGAAAAGATTAACAACTTATTTAATATCTAATTAAAATGGTAAAACTTGGTATTAACGGATTTGGCCGTATCGGTCGTATGGTTTTCCGTGCAGCAGTTGAGAATTTCTCAAACGACATCGAGGTTGTAGGTATCAATGACCTTCTCGATCCAGAGTATCTTGCTTACATGCTCAAGTATGACTCAGTTCACGGAGCATTCAAAGGCGATGTAAAGGTTGAGGACGGACACCTCGTTGTCAACGGCAAGAAGATCCGTGTCACCGCTGAGATGGATCCTGCAAACCTCAAGTGGAACGAGGTTGAGGCTGACGTTGTTGTTGAGTCAACAGGTTTCTTCCTTACTGACGAAACAGCCCGCAAGCACATCCAGGCCGGTGCTAAGAAAGTCATCATGTCAGCTCCTTCAAAGGACGCTACACCTATGTTCGTCTATGGTGTTAACCACAAGACCTACGCTGGACAGGACATCATCTCCAACGCTTCCTGCACCACCAACTGCCTTGCTCCTATCACCAAGGTACTTAACGACAAGTTCGGTGTTAAGAGAGGTCTCATGACAACTGTTCACGCTGCTACCGCTACCCAGAAGACCGTTGACGGACCTTCCAAAAAGGACTGGAGAGGTGGTCGTGGAATCCTTGAGAACATCATTCCTTCTTCAACAGGTGCTGCCAAGGCTGTAGGTAAGGTTCTTCCTGAGCTCAATGGCAAACTTACCGGCATGTCTCTCCGCGTTCCTACATCAGACGTTTCTTTCGTTGACCTTACCTGCGAGCTCAACACTCCAGCCACCTACGATGAGATTTGCGCTGCCATGAAGGAAGCTTCTGAGGGCGAACTCAAGGGTGTTCTCGGTTACACCGATGAGCCACTGGTATCCACCGATTTCCGCAACGACGCACGCACTTCTATCTTTGACGTTAAGGCCGGCATCCAGCTCGATCCTACATTCGTTAAGGTTTGCGCTTGGTACGACAACGAGTGGGGTTATTCTAACAAGGTGCTCGAAATGGCACGTGTTATCGCAAAATAATTCCTATCTTTGCTGATAAGAAAGGCCGGGCCTTTGGGTCTGGCCTTTTTTGAAATCCCGCGGTTCTTGCCCGACATTGGGCTGGTTCCGCGACAAAACAAGGGTTAATATTATGAAAAAATTAGTTTTATCATTCATGTGCGGGGCCATGATTTTCTCTGGCTGCGGCACGATGTCCAAGACTGGACAAGGGACACTTATTGGCTCCGGTGCAGGAGCTGTAATCGGAGCCGGAATCGGAGCGGCCATCGGTGATGGCAAGGGTGCAGCTATCGGTGCAGCTATCGGAACTGCCGTCGGTGCCGGAACAGGTGCCGTGATCGGCAAGAAAATGGACAAAAAGGCCGCTGAACTCGAAGCCCTTGAGAATGCACAGGTTGAAACCGTGCAGGACCAGAACGGTCTCCAGGCCATCAAAGTGACATTCAATAGTGGAATCCTCTTCCCTACTAATGGCTCTACCCTCTCCCAAACCTCAAAGAATGAGTTGTCTCAGTTCGCCACCAAGATGAGCGACATGCAGGACACGGACATCACAATCTACGGCCACACCGACAACACTGGCTCCGATGCCGTCAACGAGCGCCTTTCCAACGAGAGAGCTCAATCCGTTGCAAACTATCTTAAGAATTGCGGCATCGCTTCATCTCGCATGACAACCGAGGGAAAATCCTACTCTATGCCAGTAGCAGACAACGCCACCAAGGAAGGCCGTGCCCAGAACCGTCGCGTCGAGATCTACATCACCGCTAACAAGACGATGATCGAGAAGGCCGAGAACGGCACGCTGTAGCCCACACGGAAAGGCAAGCAAAAAAAGCCTTATTACAAAAGCCAAAACCATAATCACTCCGGCAATCCTCCCCACCAAAGGTGGGTCCCCTCCCTCTTCGGGAGCCAAAGTTGCCTACGTGACTATGGTTTTGGCTTTATTGGTCTAATCAATCGTTAGAAGCTGATTTTTCAGTACTGACGCGGGCCAAAGATGGAGGTGCCGATGCGGACGATGGTGGCACCGTGGCGGATGGCAAGGGGCCAGTCGTGGGACATTCCGATGGAGAGTTCGGTGAAGTCGGGCAGTTGCGGGTAGCTGGCATCCAAGCGTTGTTTGAAGGACTGGATGCGTGCGAAATCGGACTCAACGACTGCATTGTCATCGGTGTGAGTAGCCATGCCCATGAGGCCGTGGATCCGGACATGCTGGTAGGAACGTCCGCTGGCATATTCATCAAGAACTGACTCGATTTCCTGCTCGGTCAGGCCGCCTTTGGTGAGTTCGGCACCGAGGTGAAGTTCTAACAACACATTGACGGTGCGAGAATTGACCGAGGCCCAGTTGTCTATGAGATCCAGCAAGTGGCGGGAATCCACCGACTCAACCAAAGAGGCATAAGGAAGTACCAGTTTCAGTTTGTTGGTTTGGAGATGTCCGATGAAATGCCACTCAATGTCTTGAGGGAGCTGGAGGGCTTTCATGGCAAACTCTTGTGGGCGGTTCTCACCGAAGCAGCGTTGGCCGACCTGATAGGCGGTAAGGATGTCCGAGAACGGATGGAATTTGGAAACTGCCACCAGTTTCACTCCTGATGGCAGTTCCTTTTTGATGTTATTAAGATTCTCTTCTATCATTCCGTAAAAGAATTAACAGAAATCTTTGTCAAGATATTCATAAAAAGCGGCTTAGCGCCTTCCCTTCTGCTGTTCCCTCTGCATCTGAGCCTGCATCCTCTGAGCCTCCTCAAGACGCTGCTGCCACTTGCTCTTTGGCATCTTCTTACCCTCCGTGGCCTTCAACTTAGCCCTAATCTCATCCGGATTCACGAACCACTTTCTGATTACCCATGTCTCAAGCATGGTGATGAGGTTGGACAACAGGTAGTAGTAGCTCAAACCAGAAGAAAGGCTGTTACAGATGAAGAACATCATGATTGGCATCATCCAAACGCTCATGAAGCGCATCGAAGCCATCTGAGGATCATTGGCCCCTGGTTGAGAGGCAGTCGTGATCTTCGAGTAGAAGAACATGGACACGGCCATCAACAGAGCGAAGAGCGAGAGATGGTCTCCGATCAGAGGAATCCTCGTCCCGAAATCGATGATAGAATCGTAGGCGCTCAAGTCATCGGCCCATAGGAAAGACTGCTGACGCAACTCGATCGAGGCTGGGAAGAATCGGAACATAGCCCACAAAATCGGGAACTGAAGAAGCATCGGCAGACATCCACCCATAGGGCTGATTCCCGCCCTCTTGTACAGATCCATCTGAGCCTGCTGCTTCTTTAGAGCATCTTCCTGCTTAGGATACTTCTCACTCAATTTGTCAATCTCAGGCTTGATGGCCTGCATCTTAGCCGATGAGGAGTACGACTTGTAGGCAAACGGAAGCACGACAATCTTGATGAATATGGTCATCAACAAGATGATGATTCCGAAATTGGAAATGAACTTGTGAAGGAAGTCAAACAACGGGATTATCACGAATCTAGTGAACCAACCAACGAGCCAACCTCCCAAAGGAATGATTTTCTCGTACTTCTGATTGAACGACTTCAAGGTTCTGAAGTGGTTAGGTCCAAAATAGAACTCGAACGGAACCACCGTCTCATGCTGTCCGGGTTCGTAATCCATCCTCATTCTGGCCTCGCCAGTCATCAGATTATGATTCTCATCGTCTTCAGGGAAATAGTTTAGAGCGAAATCCGCTGATGCAAATTCCTGCGGAGCCCTCATGATTGCCGAGAAGAACTGCTGCTGGAAAGCGAACCACGACACCCTAGCATCGACACGCTTCTGGGCACTGCGTCCTTTTGCGATGGCCTCTGGCTTCTTTTCACCGTTGAAATAGTAGTCGAGTTTGGAGTACTGAACCTCGTTCTTGTAACCCTTCTCCATCCTCGGCATGGTCACAAAATAATCCACATCGAACGAGAACACGTTCTTAGGGATGACTTTCTCCATCCCTACGAATGCGAGGAAGTTCTTCACTGAATATGACCCTTCGGCAATCGTGTACCGCTGCTCGATGTAGCCACCTCCTGTGAACGGGAGACGCATCGCTAGGGAGGTGTCAGTCTTCTCAGCGACCACAAAGTTGAAATCAGCCGTGTTGATCGTCTCCCCAGCATAGATCTGAATGTCATAGCGGCTCATCTCCGGCTTGAAGAGGTAAAGCTCGTCACCACCGTAAGCGCTATATTCTTTCAATTTAGCTGAATATGGCTGGGCACCTTTCGTGGTGAAGGCCACCTCGAACTTGTCGTTGGACAAAGTGACAATCTGAGCCTCTTCGCTGTGAGCAGCTTCAAGAAGAGAATCCTTGTAGATGCTCACCGGAGCTGCCACCTGAGCGACCGAAGCCGTGTCTGAAGACATTCTCTGGGCCGCCTCCGCAGCGGCAATCGAGTCGGCTTGAATCTGCCTTGCGAGATTTATAGAATCCTGCTGCTCTTGTATGGCAACCTGTTTCTGATACTGTTTGTTCTGATAGAAAGTAAAGCCGAATAGGAGCAAGCCTATCAGGACAATACCTGTGATTGTGTTCTTATCCATTCCTGATTACTTCTCTTCTTCGCTCTCCTCTGCCTTGCGGATCTTTGCCTCAAGATCCTTCAACTCCTGCTTAGCGGCATCAATCCTATCCTGCATCTTCTGAATCAAAGGTGCTGAGTTCTTCGATGACGAGAAGAAACCGATGTTGTTCTCGTAGGTGTCGATGTCCTGCTGGAGCTTATTGTACTGCTGAACCAGACGGTCTTTCTCACTGAGAGGTTTCCTAGAGGAACCACCGTTCCTGCCACCGTTGCCGGCTCCCTGTCTAGGGGCTCTAAGCGAGAAGTCTGGGAACTTAGCCTGCATTGCCTGAGTGTAAGCTGACTGGACTGACTCTTTTTCCTTGAACGGAACAAAGCCTATTCCTTGCCACTTTTCAGCAAAAGCACGCGCAGCTTCACGATCAGCCGCAGCATCACCTGAGAGGACATATTCATTGATCTCTTCTATGAGAGCCTTCTTGGCTTTGAGATTGGCGTGAAAGTCATTCTCCGGTTTAGCGTTCTTGTCGCGCTCGTTGAAGAACTCATCACAAGCTGCACGGAATCTCTTCCAAAGTTGCTCGGATTTTTTACGAGGCACAGCTCCGATTTCCTTCCACTGCTTCTGCAAGGCAATCAGTGCATCAGTGGTCTTCTTCCACTCTTTGCTGTTCTTCAAGGCTTCAGCCTGTTCAATCAAGGACAGTTTCTTCTCCATGTTCTCGTTCATAGAGTCCTTGAACTGAGCATAATAGTCCCTTTTACGAGAGAAGAACTTATCGCAGGCAGCGCGGAAGCGATCGTAAATCTTCTGATTCTCCTTACGGGTGGCAAAACCGATGGTTCTCCACGTCTTTTGGATTTCCTCTATCTCAGTCGAAAGGGAATTCCACTCATTAGAAGATTTCACTTCCTTCTCTGCGATGGCCTCTACCTGCTCGCAAAGTTTCGTCTTCTCGGCAAGATTTTCCTGCTGCTTCTCTTTCTGGCCTTCAAAATAAGCCTGATACTTTTTGTTGATTACAGCCGTAGCAGCCTTGAAACGGTCCCAAATGGAATCGCGATACTCCTTTGCCACTGGGCCGAACTCCTTCCACTGCTCATGGAGTTTCTGGAGCTCACGGAAAGCCTCTACCACATTCTCGTTCTCTGAGAGCTTTTCTGCAGCCTCGCAGAAGCCTTCCTTAGCCTCAAGATTCTTTTTGAAGTCAAGATCGCGCAAATCCCTGTTGATCTTCACCATGTCGTAGAATTTCTCGACATAGTACTGATAGGTGTCATTAAGGTCGCGGAATTTAGTCGCTGGTACAGGTCCGATCTCCCTCCAGCGATTCTGTAGCTCACGGAATGCCGGGAAAGTTGAGTTTACATCTTCCTGTTTCTCAACCAGATTCTTCAAATCTTCGATAACTGCCTGCTTCTTGGCGAAGTTTTCCTCCCGTTGAGCATCCTGTTGGCGGTTGTACTCAGCACGTTCTTTCTTATAGTTAGCATAAACGCCCTTGAAAGCCGTTTCCATAGCCTCGAACGGATTGTCTTTCACTTCCTCGGTCTGAGCCTCAGGAGCGACCTCCTCGATCACATCCTCTCTTGACGATGGCTCATCAACCTTTGCTCCTAGACCTGCCTCGGCCTTCTCCTTGGAAAGTTTCTTGTAGAAAGCGGACTTGATTGCTTCTGCTTCCTTGTACCTCTTCATCCTATCATCGGCCTGAGAGAGTTTGTCAAACAAGTCAGACAACTCGGCAAGGGAAAGACTGGAAAGATCCATAGAGATCTCACCTCCCTCCTCTGTTTGGGCAGCATCCTCGCCTTCATCCTGGGCGTCAACCACCTCCTGTGGGACTTCCTCGGCATTTTCGGCCACGACTTCAGCGACTTCCTCCACCTTAGGATTTTCTACATTCTCATTGAGAGCCTTTGGAGCTTCCTCTACATCTGAGGTTCTGTTGACCTCAGGAACATTACCTTCACTCATAAAGCAGTTTAATTAAGAGTTCTACTTATCCGCAAAGATACCTAAAAAAACACTATTTTTGCAAAATGAAAACAATATTCTATGCGCATTGACATTCTTACCGTTGTTCCGGAGCTTCTTGATAGCCCCCTCAGCCATTCCATTGTAGGAAGAGCCATCAAGAAAGGGCTAGTAGAAATCCATGTCCACAACATCAGAAAATATGGTATTGGACCTCGTGCCACTGTTGATGACTACAGTTACGGTGGAGACGCAGGCATGGTCATGATGATCGAGCCAGTAGAAAAAATGATTGAAGAGCTGAAGGCTGAGCGGGAATATGACGATGTCATCTACATGTCCCCAGATGGTGAACGTTTGAACCAAGGGATTGCAAACGAACTATCCCTAAAGAATAATCTGATTCTTCTCTGCGGTCATTATAAAGGAATAGACCATCGCATCCGCGAGCATCTTGTGACACGTGAAATCTCTGTTGGAGACTATGTCGTCAGTGGCGGAGAGATTCCTGCTGCTTTACTTGCCGACTCAATTGTACGTTTGATTCCAGGAGCACTTAGTGATGAGACCTCAGCCCTAAGCGACAGTTTTCAAGACGGACTTCTCTCCCCTCCAGTCTATACCAGACCAGCCGACTACAAAGGATGGAAGGTTCCGGATGTTCTCCTGAGCGGAAATCCAAAACTAATCCGGGAATGGCAGGACGAACAGGCTTTAGAACGGACAAAACGGCTAAGGCCAGAGCTATTGGAAGACATTGATAGTCAGCGTAAAACGCGATATTAACAATAAAACGTTTAAAACTTTTCAGCAAAAAGTCTTGGTTTAAACGTTTTTTTGACTACTTTTGTAGTCGAAAAGTGAGAGTATATCACACTCTAACGACTATGACCTTCTTTTCAAAATAAGGTAATACACTACTAACTAACCAAAAAAGTCCGCAGCGATGTGGGCTTTTTTATTTTTATATGAGTCTCTAATCAGGGATATTCATTAAATTTGCAGACACAAAGCAACTAACAACATGAAAAAAGGAAAAATAACTCTTCTGGCAGCAGCTCTGCTCTGCATCACATCTTTGGCAGCCGCACCTAAGGCCACAGAAAGCACCGTAAACGCTTCGGATTCCAAGATTACCTACATTGGCAGGACCGAGGTAAAAGACGGCTGTGTCTCGTTTGATTGGACAGGAGTCTATGCCAAAGTAAAATTCCAAGGCAACAGCCTGAGTTTCAAGGTATCTGACACCAAGAAAAACTACTTCAATGTGTGGATAGACAATTCTATGAGCTCCACTCCAGACAAAGTGATCACAGTTCATGGAACAGACACCACCATTGTGCTCTTCAGTGCAGAGGAACTCAAGGCACGTTTCGGAAAGGACAAAAAAGCAGCCAAGGCTCCACATCAGGTCATCCTTCAGAAACGCACTGAAGGAGAGCAAGGTACAACTACAATCAAAGAGTTCATCACTGACGGGCAGTTCCTTCAGGCGGATGCACCAAAGGCAAGAATCATTGAATATATTGGTGACTCCTACACCTGTGGCTACGGAACTGAAAGCTCCAACAAAGAGCGTTTCAAGCCAGAGACCGAAAACCAGAACCTGACCTACGCCTGCGCGATGGCCAGATACTTTGATGCTGACCAGATTGTCCTTGCACATTCCGGGATGGGCATCGCCCGAAACTACAACGGCAATGTCAAGGGCTATTTCATGCCCGATAGGTACCTTCAGACCTACGACACGAACAAGGACGTAAAATGGGACGCAAAAGCGTCTTCATTGAAGCCAAGCATCACCGTCATCTATCTGGGGACAAATGATTTTTCTACGGGAATGCAGCCAGCAGAAAGGTTGTTTGTCAAGAACTACATCACACTCCTGAAAGAGATCAAGGCAAACTACGGGGAAGACTACCCTATCCTCTGCGTAGCTCCAAAGAACGATCTTCTGATGTTTGACTACATCAGAAAAGCTGCCAATGACTGCGGTCTGAAGAACATCCACATCATGGCACTCACAAAGTATGTCCATAACAATGATGCGGACATGGGTGCTGACGGCCATCCAAATTACACGGGGCACCTTAAAAAGGCCTACGCCATGATTCCTTACGTTTCCACAATTACAGGTTGGGAACTTTCCGGCAAAGAGGTAAAATAACAAACGAATAATGAAAAATAGCCTAAGCATCTTAGCGTTAATTGTGCCGATAGCACTCAACGCTCAGACAGGAGTCGTGGATAGGCATGCAGCGAATCCAGAGGGGAAACAGATCACAATGGAGGAGGCTGTCCTTGGAAGAAACGTGTGTCCTAAAAGCATGGCCGTCTCATGGAAAGACGACAACACCTTCATCGCATTCAAAGACGGGAAGTGGATTCAAGAGAATCTTTCACAAGGAGAGGTTTGCGATTATTCGGCCACACCTCTCCCCAAAGGATTCCCCAAAGAAGCCGAGAACATCACGCGCAGCGAGGACGGGACATTCGCCTACACGATTGGAAGAGATCTGTTCGTGTTTGATGGAGAGCCAATTCCGGTGGCAGTGAGTGGAGACAGTCAGATTACTTTCGGCCAATCTGTCAGCCGCAACGAATTCGGCATCGAGAATGGAATCTTCTGGTCTCCTGATGGGTCCAAACTTGCTTTCTACAAAAAGGACGAAAGCAAAGTCAGCGACTTCCCACTTCTAGACATTACGACCCGCACCGGCTCGCTCAAGAACATCAAGTACCCGATGAACGGAATGGACAGCGAGAGGATTAACCTCGGAATCTTTGACAAAGCGACCGGCAAAATCGTTTGGTGCGATGTCAATGAATATGGCGATGACCGCTACCTAACCAACATCAGTTGGTCTCCTGACAGCAAGAATATCTTCATACAAGTTCTCGATCGTACCCAGAAGCATATGAAATTGAATATGTACCGTTCTTCAGATGGGTCGCTTGCACGCACCATTCTCTCCGAGGACGACTCGCGCTACGTGGAGCCTTTGGATCCGCTGCGCTTTCTTAAAGGGTCATATTCATTCATATATAGGACAAACAGCCGCGATGGCTACCGCAATCTCTACCTTTGCGACACTCTTGGCTCTGTTAGACGTCTGACAGAAGTTGATGCGGATGTGGAGTATCTTGGCAATGACGGACGGTTTGTCTATTACACCTCTGCCGAGGTTTCACCGGTTGAGAATCATCTGTTCAAGATTGAGGTCAAGACAAAACGGTTAAAGTTCGGCAAACCAATCAGACTCACCCAAGAAAGAGGTTGGCACACCATCAGTCTCAATAAGGGCTGCACGATGTACATCGACAATTACAGCAGTTTCAACGTGCCACGCGTCACCAACCTCATGACTACTGACGGGAAACTGGTCCGTAACCTGCTCACCGCAGAAGATCCTCTTAAAGACTACAAAACTGGTGAAGTCCTGCTCGGTACCGTCAAAAGTGCTGACGGTCAGTACGACAACTGGTACAGGCTCTTCCTTCCTACAGATTTCGACCCATCGAAGAAGTATCCTGTGATACTCTATGTCTATGGTGGCCCTCATTCTCAAATGGTTCAGGACACTTGGCTTGGACAAGTTAGGATGTGGGAGATGCTCATGGCACAGAAAGGCTACATAGTCTATGTCCAGGACAACAGAGGAACCCAGAATAGAGGTGCTGAATATGAGAAGGCCATACACCGCCATTGTGGGCAGGCAGAAATGGCTGACCAAATGGTCGGCATCAACATGCTCAAGGCCCTGCCATTCGTTGATTCAGACAGAATTGGAGTCCACGGCTGGAGCTACGGTGGATTCATGACAATCTCACTGATGACCAACTACCCAGAGACATTCAAAGTTGGGGTAGCCGGTGGCCCAGTGATTGATTGGAAATGGTACGAAATCATGTACGGAGAACGCTACATGGAGACCGAGGTCAGCAATCCTGATGGGTTCTCCCAGACTAGTCTTATCGGAAAGGTTGACGCGCTTAAGGGCAAACTCCTCATTTGCCAAGGCGCAATTGACAACACCGTCGTTTGGGAACACAGCCTCAGTTTCGTACAGAAATGCATCGAGAAAAATGTGCAACTTGACTACTTCCCTTATCCATGCTCCGAGCACAATGTGTTCGGAAAGTGGAGGATTCACCTCATGGACAAGGTCACGAACTATTTCGATGACTATCTGAAATAGTCCACGGGAAGTTTAAGGACAAAAAAGGGCGGCTCGCAACGAACCGCCCTATTTCATATTCATTAAGAATGATTATTCTGAAATCGGTTCATACTTAGGAGCCAACGCCTTCATGGCAGTCCAACCTATCAAGTAAGCGACAGCACAGAAGCAGAAAATAATGAAATAGCCGGCCGGCTTGCCCTCAAAGCCAAGAAAACGGAGGTTCGTCTCGCCAGCATAGACAAAGAGATGTCCCGCGACTTTCTGGAACATGAAGGAACTCAGCCCTGCGGCCATTCCGCAAATGCCAGTAATGGTAGCAGCTGCTTTCTTAGGGAACATGTCAGTGCCTACAGTGTAAAGATTGGCTGACCAACTCTGGTGAGCAGCACCGCCAAGACCTATGCAGATAACCGGGAATAAAGGAGAAATCTGTCCCAACGGCTGAGCAAGCAGAACCACAAGAGGAACTAGCGCAAAGATCAGCATCGCACGGGTACGGCAGTAGTACGGGTCCTTTCCTGTCTTGTTTATGAATATGGTAGGGAGTTTTCCTCCAAAAATGGAAAGCATCGTGATGAGGTAGAGCGTAAAGATCAGAGCAATACCAGCAGGATCAGACGTCTTGATGCCGAATTGAGTGTTCAGATAGGACGGTGTCCAGAAAAGGAAAAACCACCATACTCCGTCAGTAAAGAATCTCGCAAGAATAAAGGCCCAGGCTTGACGATGCTTCAGACACTGGAATATTCCCATTTTGCCACTTCCTTCTTCCGCAACACTTTTCTTCGCAAACTCCGCGTCCAAGGCTGCATCTTGCTCAATGTAAGCAAGTTCCTCCGCATTTACACGGTGATTCTCTGAAGGTTTCTTATAAACAAAAATCCAGAATCCCATCCAGATGAAACCGAGAGCACCGATGATAAGGAAAGCCATCTCCCAACCGAATTTGGCTGCAAGGACAGGAATTGTCAAAGGGGCCACCAAAGCACCGATTGATGCGCCTGAATTGAATATGGATGTTGCGAATGCTCTGTCTTTCTTTGGAAAATACTCAGCTGTAGCCTTGATAGCTGACGGGAAGTTACCGCCTTCGCCCAAGGCTAGGACACATCTTGCGAACATGAACATGTAGACACTGAACGTGGAAATCGCAACGGCCAGATCACCCGTAGCTTGGATCAGTTCAAGCCTCGACTCCATACCGATGTAGGCCTCGGTGGCGATTCCGCATAAAGCATGCACACACGCACCAAACGACCAGACCCCTATCGCAACAGTATAACCTTTCTTGGTTCCAAGTTTGTCCACAACACGTCCAGCGAAAAGCTGGGCAAGGGCATAGACAATGGCAAAAACTCCGGTAATGTTGCCATAGTCAATCTCGTCCCAGTGAAATTCCGGTTTGATAAATTCATCCCAAGTCAGGGAAAGCACTTGTCTGTCAAGGTAATTGATCGTTGTTGCGAAGAATAGCATTACGCAGATCACCCACCTAAAATTGGTCATTTTGCCTTTGTTCATATTCTCAGATTGTCTTTGTAATCGTAATAAAACAACTCACAGCTTCAGCGGTGGCTCATTACATGGTTGTTGCCTATGCCCTGCGAAAAAATTCGCCTTGGGCACAGACAACAAAGATACAAATGATTAATAGATTATTGAATTATAAAGGCTCAAATATTTTCCACGTCACATCGCGCTTTTGCCATCTTTGATTGTCTGGAAGGTATAATCCGCACCTCCGACAGAGCATGAAGCGACATAAGGATTGGATTCGTCATAAGAGAATTTTCCCTCCTCTGAACCATAGAAAGCATCCTTGTATTTAAAATCAGAGAACTCAAGTTTAAAACCATCATATACATTCCTTATTTGATAGGAACGGTTCATGTGTCTTAACTCTCCTTTGTCCGAAGAAAAGCGGACGCTTGTCGAATTGCTCACTTTCACCCCTCCAAGAACACCACTACAGCTGACAGACATGCAGTATTCACTGTTCGCAGAGCATTGTTTGTCAGTAATATACTCCAAAAACGAGTCATATCTCTTGAAACGGAAGGTGTCCGTCTCATCATCGTAGTACGAGTCCTGCAAATAAACATGGCCAAAGGAAGAGTAATCCATCACAAAACTGAACGATGTCTGTCCTAGAATCAATTCATAGTTTGTAAGGCTGACCGGAATTTTGGTGACACCATCATCTCCAAGGACAAGACGGCCGTTGTCACTCGTGTAAGGTTCGTCTCCGTTGCCACTTTTGAAGCCTCCGACATCCAACCCACCGACACCACAGTACTCTGGAAGGATGGTTTTGGTCATAGATTCGCAGGCCAGGCCATAGTCAGGGTAAAAGCCGCCATGCTCATAACCTCCATAAGACTTTGTCACAGGAAGATAGTGGACACTAACCAATGACGGAGAAGCTCCATCGCCAAAGGTCAAGCTCGCAGTCTGGCTGCTTGGTTCAGTACCAAACGGCCTGTCCCAATAATCATCGATATAAGCCCTGCAGAAAGCCAGAAAATGGTCCCCTATTACTACTCTATCCATATCTACAGATGTTCCATTACGGGCAAATTCCAGACTCTTGTACAAAGACAGATCGCCCAGACTTCTGTATAGGAAGTACCCAAGACCATTATAGATGTCACTATTAGGGAATTCGATGTCCGCCCATGAATGTTCTTCCTTACCTTCCACGATTCTCTTGATCTGATAATCAGCATAGACCGTTCTATCCCTCCAAGATGAAGAAGTCATCTCAACATTGACATCTACTTTATAAGGAACTCCACATGTTGCTGCTATCTTGGAAGCATCATCTACAGTTTTACCTCCGAAAGTAAAACTCTCAGGTTTCGTTCTTAAGCCTAAGTCTGAGATGCTTGGAGAGCCATCAGACCAATCCGGAAGTTCATCTCTAAGAAGGTAAATATAGCCTGAAGCATCGGAAGTCTTTGTGTAGTAATTGCCTGCTTGGTCTTTAAATGTCACCTTACAATTCGGAATGATCACCGGGCCTGGTCCTGTCACTATCATGGCACATCCTCCGGAGAATGGATTGACATATTCATACGTGGTGTCTTTGACAGAACCGACAGCCTTAACTTTCGCAAGCGTCCTTACAGGAGCGACATTATACTTTCCGAAATCTGCTTCCTCGACATACATCGTGTCAATTGAGGAGACTGACTTACCCGGTTCTCCATCGGCTCCATCAGCGCCATCCGAGCCTCTGAGATATCTGAAAAAGTCCTCAAGGGAAACCGCTGTCTTCGGCCATTTAGGGAATTGGTCAACATCATACACCCCATTCCCTGGGTTATCCAGACCTGAGTCACTAAGTACCAATTCTTTCCACAGTTCATAGGCAGACTTGCCGGCAGAGCCGTCAGTCCCATCTTTTCCATCAGTGCCATCCTTTCCATCGGTGCCATCCTTTCCGTCAGCTCCATCCTTTCCATCGGTACCATCCTTTCCATCAGAACCGCGTTGGCCATCAGCCCCACGGAGATATTCATAAAAATCTGCAACAGAAGTTCTTGATGGGTCCCATTTCTCTCCAGGATTCCTCGGATCTTCAAGCCCGTTGGAGGATAGGACATCCTCGACCCATAACTCATAGGCAGATTTGCCGGGACTTCCCTGAGCACCATCGCTTCCGGAAGAGCCTTCATCTCCTTTTGGTCCTTGAGCTGCAATTCCTGTGTCAACACCATCAATCCACCAATTGCCGTTAGAGCCTACATAAGGTGTAGAACCATCCTGACCGTCTTTACCATCTTGGCCATTCTGACCGTGGGACTTCACGTGAGTGTAAACCGTGTCCTTAGTTTCCTTGTTGACAAAGATCCATTCTCCTGTGACAGGATCAATCTCTGGTGTGAGTCCATCCTCACCATCTTTTCCATCAGCACCTGACTCCCCTTTCTCGCCTCTTGGGCCAGCTTGTCCGGTCAGGTACTGGAAGAATTTAAGGATCGAGAGGTCTGCAAGTGTGATCACATTACCGTTCTGGTCGGTCACAATACCGCCTTCGTTAATTGTAGCGATGACATAAGCTTTCCAAACTTCATAAGCACTAAGGCCGTTTTCTCCATCGTTACCGGAATCACCTTTATCTCCTTTGTCTCCCTTATCTCCTTTATCTCCCTTATCTCCTTTATCTCCAGTGGCTTTCACACCAGTGTCAGCATTGCCTATCCACCAATTGCCATCTTTAATGTATGGAATCAGCCCATCGGCTCCGTCATTTCCCGTCAAGAACCAATAGAAATCTGCCATTGAAGTTCTGGATTTGTCCCACTGGGAGCCAGGGTTATGAGGATCCTCAACTCCTGATTCAACATATTCTTTCCATAAGTCATAAGCAGAACTTCCGGGAGCTCCATCCTTTCCATCCGCGCCAGGATCACCTTTTTCTCCGGCAGCGCCTCTAAGATATTCATAAAAATCTGCCACAGAAGTTCTTGTCGGGTCCCACTTAGCATCTGGATTGTTCGGATCAGGCAGTCCTAAAGAGGATGTCACATCTTCTACCCACAACTCATAGGCAGATTTTCCATCAGCTCCGTCAGCTCCATCAGCTCCATCAGCTCCGTCAGCACCATCGGCACCATCAGCTCCGTCATCGCCTTTGTCGCCTTTATCTCCTTTGTCACCTTTGTCACCTTTGTCACCTCTTGCCTTGATTCCGGTGTCTTTGTCGCCTATCCACCAATTGCCGTCTTTGATGTATGGTGTTTGTCCATCGGCACCGTCTTTTCCATCAACGCCATCCTTTCCTTTTAGATAGATGAAGAAGTGAGTGATGTCCGTACTTCCTGAATATTCTATCACTTTCTCTTGTACAGCCTTGACCCACAGCTCGTAGGCCGACAGGCCATCCTCACCTTTATCGCCTTTGTCACCTTTGTCACCTTTGTCACCTCTTGCCTTAATTCCGGTGTCTTTGTCACCTATCCACCAGTTTCCATCCTTGATGTAAGGGACAAGACCGTCTGTACCATCATTCCCTGACAAAAACCAGTAGAAATCTGCCATTGAAGTCTTTGATTTGTCCCACTGGGTACCCGGATTATGAGGATCCTCAACTCCCGAAGCTACATATTCCTTCCACAACTCATACGCTGACTTTCCATCAGTCCCATCTTTTCCATCGCGCCCATCCTTCCCTTTGATGAAAAGGAAATAATGGGAGATGTCAACTGAACCCGAATAGTCAATGATTTTTTCCTGAACTGCCTTGACCCACAACTCGTAAGCCGACAATCCATCCTTTCCTGGCTTTCCTTGAACGCCTTGTTCGCCCTGTGGCCCGACAGGCATTGTCACCTCAAGGGAATTACATGCTGCCAGAGCCGATGCTCCTAACAGCATCGCTACGATTATTCCGAATCGATTTTTCATAAAAACAATTTGATTTATAATTGGTTAAGATAATTCCATAATGACAAGGATGTCACTCTTTCAATAACGACCTTCCGGTCTCCCCTACGTTGTTCGTCCGATGCAGATTCCGGCACCAAAGCCACTCGTTTGCCGAAACCTCTGTAACAAAGTCTGGATGATTCTATTCCTCTTGACAGCAAAGCCTCATAAACAGCCTTGGCTCGTGCGCGAGAGAGTTCTTCATTGTGCTCTACCGTTCCCTTGGCATCAGTGTAGCCCGCTACCAGAAAACGAGTGTCAGGGAAATGAGCCAAAGTATTGGCAATCTCATCCAAGATGAACTGAGATTCAGCAGTGATAGTGGCTTTGTCAAAGTCAAAGTTTATGTTATCCATCATCTCAGCCAAAGTCTTCTCAGAAGGGATCTCTTTGATCACCTCACGGACAACTTCCACTGGAACCTCACGGACAACTTCTTTCTCCACCACTTTTGACGGGAAGAGCCCTGCATAATCGTCAAGGTGGCCTAGGATGTAACTGTCCGCACAAGTTTTGCTCTTGTTAGCACCGCCCAGTCTTAGAATAATGCCTGCGGATGCCTGCGCAAAATTCACCCCATCAGTGCCAAAGGAATGGTTGTACTGTCCTTGAATATGAACTCCTATCCTATCGCTTATCCAACCGATGACACCAAGCCCTGCAGAGACAGGAAAGAAAGTGTTGGCATCAAAAGTATAGCCTTTGTTCCAAGCATCTTCCGCCTTCCAAAATGCTTCTTTGGTGACATCACCTTTGAATTGTCCGAAATATGAAGTCGGAAAATTCTTGTGATAGAGGCCCAGACCTAGACGCACATAAGGTTGGATCCACTGACTTTTGGCAAAGGGCCGAAACTGCACGCCAGGATTAACCATCAATGAATAGCCTTGCTTTTGTGCTTCTGACTCATAGTATCTGGCTAATCCAATTGTACCTTGCAAGTCTGCATAAAGCCAAGGTCTCAACTCTACTGCGGAGTATAATTCTAGGCCACCATAAAGATTCTTCTCATCCAAGGTGAAATAATAATTCCCTCCTTGAGATTGGTAGAAGTCCGACACGGTAGTCCTTGTGATGTTCATAACAGAGCCACCAAGTCCAAACTCCCATGCTCTTTGTGCACTGCTGCCTTGCGAATGTCCAATCATAGGGCAAAGCATAGTCAGCACAACGGCAAAAGCCGTTCTGTCCAATTTGTTTTTCATGAATATTATGTTTTTGATTGATTATTGTTTTGTCAAGGCATAGTCAGTAATGTCCTCAATCCCAGGGATTCCATAATAAGCTGCTACAAGATTTCCTTTCAAGTACACCTTACATCCTAACAGTTCCGGATGGTCAGCTAGGTTTAGAGCAGCTCTGATGTCGCCCTTCGGGAGCTTTACTGACAAGCATGAAGCCTTAGTCTTGACTGAGGAGCGAGAGGCTATGGCAATGCAGGTCATGGAGGAGAAAGGCGGTGTGAATGAAATACCTTCTTTGGCCCCGGAAAGATCCCCTCCTACAATGTAGCCGCAAACCCAAACTCCTTTTTCTCCGAGATGTTCTTTTGCCTGTCCGACACTGAAAGCTGTTGATTGACTCGTGCCAGGATCAGCACCTTGTTCAGAGCCAATTTCAAAGTCATAATCATTCCAGACTCTGCTTGTGTCAACACTGATTGAAAGGTTGGTTTTGTTTCCAGGCTTAGGAGGATCGGATGAAGGACAGGATATTCCTAAGGTTAGAATCTCACATGGTTCAAGGAAGCGAGTCAGAATTGTCTTTGAGCTAGTTCCATCATTGAGTTCAACCGAAACATTGCCCGCTTTAAAATAGCCGATACGATTCTCAGACTTGCCATACACTAGTTTTCCATCGGTTGAGGAAACTGTGACCGTACCACTCGGATAGGCGTTTATAAAATCTGAGCCCAATCTCATCCTCAGCCCAGAATTGAGTTGCGTGCAATTCAAACGTACGTTTGTGCCTGAGCCAGCCTTCACTACAACGACCTGCTCATCACCGAACTGAGGAGCAGAAAACTCTGGCTTGTCAAACTTTACTGAGACGGCCTTGACTGTGTAATTTCCAGGATTCACCAACATTGATTCCGGAGAATCTCCATAGGCTCCTTCGTACAAAACCTCGCCTGCGGAATTTTTCACAGTCAAAATAAACGCATCGGTGTCAGGGAGATCAACCGCTGCTCTTGTTAGCATCTTGGAAGAGAAGTTCCAACTCAAGGTCCCTTGCGCATCTTGCGAAGGAACCTTGTTACAGGATAATGCCGCTAATGTCAATGTCGCTATTCCAACGATTGTTGCCATTGACAGGCTTCTGACAGAAATCTTCATAACTGAAAACGATTAACGGTCCGCACCGTTGCGGGCCGTCTGCAAAAGTATGGCAACAAAACATAAATAATAAAAAGAAACAGAAAAACATTTCTATAAAAAAGATAAATTTCTGTTTTTTTAATGGAATTTCATGTATTTTAATGAATTACGATACGTTTTTACACAAAATTCACGGGGCAATCGCAGTCACTGCGATCACCCCGCTACTTAACCTAAACTTAAACTATGAAAAACTTCACGTCAAATATACAAAATCTTTTAAAGAAAACAACTACTTGAAACGATTTTTTATGTTGTTTTTGTTGATCTTAAGCAAAATTTGCGAAAAACGGCCTTTAAGAGTGTCTAAAAATCGCAAATTTGGACAGAAATCACTTCGCCTCACGCGCTGTCCGAAGAAGATTTCTTACGGCTATCTGAGCTTTGACGCTCGGTCTCAGCCCCAAAATAACAACAATAGCAGCCAATGCTAGACTTACTGGGATAGTAATTAGACCTGGCACCGTGTGAAAGCCGAATGTTCCGAGCACTATGAAGGCTAAAGCGAGAACAAGGACAATGGCGACCTTCCCTTTGCGGTTTTTGTTGCCTTCCTTCAGACAAAGCGCATAACGACGTATTTCCTCACCTTCGGAATTATGCCCCACAAGCCCAGCATCTTCTAGCCGGCTAGAAATGGCTCGCCAACGCAAAGGTGTTGACCAATTCAGAAATAAGTCACAATCACCGGTCGTGTCTGGAATGCTATTAGGTGCTATTTCATTAGCCCTCTTTACATCACCTAGTTTTGTCATCTCTGCCTTGATGCCTCCAAGCACGGTTCCGAACGGTTTCTCGCTCGTAAACAAGACCATTCCGGCATCCATCATCTGTACTTTTTTGTCAATCATGGCACAAATGTACAAAAAAAAGGACTGACCCAGACGGGGCAGTCCTACATATTATCACATCTCTATTAAGAGAAGTTATCGTAAAGAATGCTCTCTGGCTGCACTCCGAGACTGTCAAGCAGCTTGTTCACTGAAGCGACCATCATAGGAGGACCGCACATGAAATACTTGATGTCCTCCGGAGCGTCGTGATTCTTGAGATAGGTCTCGTACATCACATTGTGAACGAAACCGGCCGTGTACTTGACGCCGGCGGCATCAGCAGCCGGATCTGGACGGTCAAGAGCCAGATGGAAGTGGAAGTTAGGGAACTCCTTCTCGATCTCGGCGTAGTCGTCAAGGTAGAATGCCTCGACAAGGCTGCGGGCTCCATAGAAGAAGTGAACCTCACGCTTGGTCTTGAGGGTCTTGAAAAGGTGCATGATGTGGCTTCTCAAAGGAGCCATGCCGGCACCACCGCCGACGAAGATATATTCTTGAGAATCAGGATCATTCGTTGGAAGAAGAAACTCGCCGAACGGACCGGAGATCCACACCTTGTCGCCTGGTTTGCGGGTGAACACGTAGGATGAGCCGACTCCCGGAGGAACAGGCAGCATCTTGAACACTCCCTTAGGCTGGCTCCTGTCAAACGGAGGAGTGGCGATACGGACGTTCAGTTTTATGATGTCACCCTCGGCAGGATAAGAAGCCATAGAGTAAGCCCTAACCGTAGGCACCTCATTTTTCGCCTTGATGCCGAAGAAACCATATTTCTCCCAATCCGCCTTGTAGATGTCATCCACATCAATGGTGGAGAAATCCACATCGTACGCCGGAATGTCAATCTGAATGTACTCACCGGACTTGAAGTCAAGATGAACTCCCTCAGGAAGCTTCACGGTGAACTCCTTGATGAAGGTGGCCACGTTCTTGTTGGAGATCACCTCGCACTCAAGTTTCTTGACACTCAGGGTAGATTCAGGAACCTGAATCTTCATGTTCTCCTTCACCTTGACCTGGCAACCGAGCCTGAAGCCATCCTTGATCTGCCTTCGGCTGAAGAAACCGGTCTCGGTAGGGAGGATGGTACCGCCACCCTCAAGCACCTGGACCTTGCACTGACCGCAATTCGCCTTTCCACCGCATGCGGAAGGAAGGAAAATCTTCTGGTCCGCGAGTGTGTGGAGAAGGTCGCTGCCCTGAGGAACGTCAAGAACCTTCTTCCCGTTGTTGATGTCAATCTTGACAGTGCCGTCCGGTGTGAGTTTGATCTTGACATACAGAAGCAGGGCGACCAGGACAACGGTCACAACTACAATTGTGATGATTGCTGAAATTACTGTTGAAAACATAGTCTCTGCCTCCTTATTAGATTGTGAGTCCCATAAAGGTCATAAAGGCCATGGCCATCAGACCTACGGTGATGAATGTTATGCCGATGCCCCTGAGACCGGCCGGAACCTTCGAGTAGGACATCTTCTCCCTGATCGCGGCGAGGGTCACAATGGCTAGGAACCAACCGATTCCGGAGCCGAGAGCGTAAACCGAAGCCTCACCCACATTCACGAAATCCTTGTTCTGCATAAAGAGAGAACCGCCAAGAATTGCGCAGTTCACAGCGATCAAAGGCAGATAGATTCCCAGTGATGAATATAGGGCCGGAGCGAACTTTTCAACAACCATCTCGACAAGCTGAGTGAACGCCGCGATGACAGCTATGAATATGATTAGACTGAGGAAGCTCAGGTCCACACCTTTTATCAAAGCGTCAGGAGACAAAACATACCTGTAAAGAAGATAGTTGATCGGCAATGTCACAAGAAGGACGAATATAACAGCGACACCAAGACCGGAAGCTGTCTTCACATTTTTCGATACCGCCAGGTACGAGCACATACCAAGGAAGTACGCGAAAATCATATTGTCAACGAATATTGACTTTACGAATAAGCTTAAATATTCCATAATCAGTACTTGTCTTTGTCGTTATTTTTCCTGAAGATCCTTCTGAATGCTTCTCTGAATCCAGATGATGCAGCCGATGAGAATCAGCGCCATAGGAGGGAGAATCACCAGACCGTTGTTGACATAACCAGCTGCGTAGAAGCTTTCCGGAATTATTCTCAGTCCGAACAGTGTGCCGGAGCCGAAAAGTTCGCGGAAGAAAGCCACGACAATGAGGATAAGTCCGTAGCCCACACCGTTGGCGAGACCGTCAAGAAGTGATGGTATTGGTTTGTTGCCAAGGGCGAAAGCCTCGATACGTCCCATCACGATACAGTTTGTGATGATAAGTCCGATGTAAACCGACAGTTGTTTCTCTATACCATAGGCATAAGCCTTGAGCACCTGGTCAACGAGGATTACCATAAGGGCCACCACAACCAACTGTACGATAATACGCACGCGGTTAGGAATCGTGTTTCTCATCATAGAGAGAACAAGACTGGAAAGTCCTGTGACTATGGTGACAGAAAGGGCCATAACAAGCGCTCCTTTCAGCTCGACTGTTACAGCGAGGGAGGAGCAGATACCCAGCACAAGGACAGTGATAGGATTGCCCTTGAAAATCGGGTTAAGAATCGTTTCTTTGAGTTCTTTGTTCATATTACTTCCTCCTTAGATTATTCTGTTACAGGGCATTTCACAGCGGATGAAAGGAACGGAACATAGGCCTTGAGCCAAAAGGCGATGGCCTCGCCCAGTCCCTTACTGGTCATGGTCGCACCGGTGATGGCATCAACCGAATTCTCTGGATTAGCATCAGTGCCTGCTTTTACGACACTGAACACCGGATCACCTGAGAGGTTGACCTTCTTGCCAATAAATTCGGCCCTGAATGAAGGATCGTCCTTGATCTTGGCACCAAGACCAGGGGTCTCGCTCTCATGGTCGAAATAGGCACCAACGATTGTCAGAAGGTCCTCATCGAGGGCAACATATCCCCAGATAGGTCCCCAAAGACCGGCACCATAGACAGGAACAACCGTCACGGCCTTTCCGTCCTTGTTGAAAACATAGACAGGAAGGTCAGCGTTTTTGCCATTCTTGATGTTCTTGTTCTGAGCCTTAAGGCCGTCCTGAAGCTCGATGTTCTTGACATCGGTGCTGAGGTCACGAACCTTCTTGCCATCGAGATCGATGGTGTAGGCTTCCTTGATGTTCTGAGAATATGCTTCCAGAACCTTATCATTACCCATCGCGCTGCATTCGTCCTTTGTGTAGAACTGTGCCGCGGTCAGCATCTGGCTGATGGTCTCAGCCTTGATGTTAGCGTCCTGCTTTGGCTTGAGAGCCATTGACACGAAAGCGAGAATCGCTGCTACAAGGGCCACGACAA
>DBKH01000060.1:64168-71797 GCA_002297815.1 Bacteroidales bacterium UBA755
GGGTTGAACAGTCTGACAACCACGCAGAGAGCTCCGATGAGGAATCCGTAAATCCACTTTCCGGTCTCGGTCTGGGCTGAGGTGACAGGATCGGTGGCCATGAAGACTGTACCGAAAGCGAAACCACCCATGACGAGCTGATAGTAGGCAGGGACGTCAGTAGCTCCGCAGACATTGCCGAGCCAACCTACAAGCAGAGCACCAGCAACAGATGAAACCATGACCTTCCAGCTTGCAACACCGGTCCAGATGAGGATGACGGCACCGATAAGGATGGCAATCACTGAAGTCTCACCCACAGAACCCGGAATAGTTCCAGCGAACATATCCCAAAAACTGAATCCCGCGTTGTTGATTGCCTCAAGAGCGCCCTGACCCTCAGTCAGATAAGAAAGAGGTGTGGCACCAGAGATGGCATCAGCACCGCAGCGAGGTGCTACCCAAACCTCAGATCCAGACATCGCGCTTGGATAAGAGAAGAATAGGAACGCGCGGCAAAGGAGAGCTGGGTTCAGGAAGTTCATTCCAGTGCCACCGAAGACTTCCTTACCGAATATAACCGCGAAAGCAACGGCAATCGCAAGCATCCAGAGCGGAACGTCCACAGGGACAATCAGCGGAATAAGCATTCCGGACACTAGATAACCCTCGTTGACCTCCTCACCCTTAATCTGGGCAGAGGCGAACTCGATTCCGAGACCTACGATGTAGGAAACGAGGTAGAGAGGGAGAACTTTGAGAAGTCCCCAGAAAAACTGGTTCCAGAATCCCGGAAGATCCCCCATAGCTAGATTGTGCTGATAACCAACGTTCCACATGCCGAAGAGGGCAGCAGGGACAACAGCCAGCACTACAATGATCATGATTCTCTTGATGTCAACAGCATCCCTAACGTGAGCACCTTTAGCTGTCACGGTAGCAGGGACACGAAGGAAGGTGTCAAAGGCATCCCATGTAGAATGCAGCCACCCCAACTTACCGCCTTTTTCAAAAAGGCCTGGTTTTACTGTGTTTTCTTCCATAGCGATAATCCTTTAAGCCATTTCCTTTATCATGAGGTCGATTCCCTTGCTGATGATTGCTTGGATGTCGTTCTTTGAAGGATCCACGAACTCGCAAAGGGCGAAGTCCTCTGGAAGAACCTCATAGATACCGAACTGCTCCATCTTCTCGATGTCCCCGGCAAGGCAGGCCTTGATAAGATAGACAGGGAAAAGATCCATAGGGAGAACCTTTGAATATACATCTGAAACCACGAACGCGCGCACGCCACCGTGGGTGTTGGTGTCCATGTTGTACTTTTTCTTAGGCAGGAGCCAAGAGAAATAAGTCATAGACGAGCTGAATTGGTTGAACCTGAAAGGCTTTGCCCATCCGAGCACTTCCCTTTCACGGCCTTCCTTAATCAGTGTCACCTGATTGTCAAAGAAACCGAGGAAACCGTTCTCACCGACATTCTCTCCAGAAAGCACGTCTCCACTGATGAAACGGGTTTCAACACTGTTGTCATAATAGCCATTGAGAGCCTTAATTGGCATTCCAGGAAGGGTAACAACGTAAGACGCGTCTTTGGCCACAGGACCAGTAATGGCCACCTTGCGGGTAAGATCCAACTTACCTGTCTTGAAGAATTTACCAATGGCAGCGAGAGCAAGAAGAGACAGTGTCCAGACAGTCTCGCCTTTCTTGATTGGAGAGATGTGGCTGATCTGAACGCCCACATTGCCAGCAGGATGCTTCTTGCCATTGACAGTGTGAACGGTAGCATCTGCGAGTTTGGCGAAGGCAGAGGCTTCGCTGTTCACACAGACATGCACCTTAGCGAGCTTGGACACTGCGGAAACACCTGCTTGGATAGCAGCGACCTCATCCTTAAAGGCAAACTCTGCATCAGCAGCAAGAGGGGCTGTTGAGAAAGCAGACACGAAAATAGCCTTAGGTGTCAAAGCCGGGTCGGCGATGATTCCATAAGGCCTCTGAATGAAGAATGGCCACAAACCGCTCTTGAGGAGACACTCCTTAACCTCATCAGCCTTAAGGCTGTTTGGATTTTTTGCTCCGAAATCAACGGCCTCATTGGATCCGTCAGCCTTCACGAGCACAGCAAGGAGTTTTCTCTTCTCGCCTCTGACAACCTCGGAAACCGTTCCGCTTACTGGAGAGGTCACGAGAATGTCCGGGTGCTGCTTGTCTGCCAAAACAGGGGATCCTGCCAGAACCTTGTCACCTTCTTTCACGAGAAGTCTTGGGGAAAAGCCCTTGAAATCCGTTGGTTTGATGGCAACCACGTCAGGCACGATCGTCTTCTTTGCTTCTAGGGCCGCCGCTCCGCCAATCGGAATGTTCAGGCCCTTTTTCAAATCGATGATGTTTGACATATAATTAGTGTTGATTGTAATACAACCATATTTTTGTTACAACTTGCAAATATACTCATTTTATTCGGGAAAATTTCCGTATTTTCGTCCCCATTATGGAAAAGAATGAAAGCGCTATTTTTGAAGGGCTGAACGCTGAGCAGAAAAAAGCGGTCGGCAGTGTAGACGGACCGGTGCTGATAGTGGCTGGTGCGGGATCAGGAAAGACAAGGGTGCTCACGAGCAGAATCGCGTACATCCTTGAGAGGGGGTGCGATCCGTCGAGGATCATGGCATTGACTTTCACTAAGAAAGCAGCCTCAGAAATGAAGGAAAGAATTGCTGTGATGGTGGGCGAAAGGAAGGCCAGAAGGCTCTTCATGGGAACTTTCCACTCCATATTCATAAGATTTCTCAGGGAATATGCCGCCTCGCTCGGCTACCCTTCCACTTTCACGATTTACGACACGAGTGACTCGGTGAGCGGTATAAAGGCTTGCATAAAAGAACTGGGCCTGGACGACAAGGTCTATAAGCCCAAAGATGTCTTGGCGAGAATCTCTATGGCGAAGAACAACCTCATCACCGCTGCCGCCTACCGGAACAACCAGCAGGTCATCATCAACGACACCCACTCCCGAAAGCCAAGAATATGTGACATCTACTCCCGCTATGCAGAAAAGTGCAAAAATTCGGGGGTGATGGACTTCGATGACATATTACTGAATATGAATATCCTGCTTCGGGATTTTCCTGAGGCCAAGGAGGCGATTGCATCGCGGTTCGACTACATTCTTGTGGACGAGTACCAGGACACTAACTTCGCCCAGTACCTGATTCTGAAGAAGCTCACAGAGAAGCATCGTAACCTTTGCGTTGTGGGGGACGACTCGCAGTCCATCTATGCGTTCCGAGGGGCAAAAATTGAGAATATTCTTAATTTCAAGAAAGACTATCCTGAGTGTCAGATTTTCCGTTTGGAAAGGAACTACCGTTCGACAGCTAACATCGTTAATGCCGCCAACTCATTGATAGCCAAGAACGAAAACAGGATTCCGAAAACATGCGTGGCCGTTGGTGAAGAGGGTGAAAAAATCAGACTCTTGAAAAGTTGGTCAGAGCAGGACGAAGCCATCGCCATCGCTTCTGGAATTGTGGAAAGGATGCAGTCTGACCATGCCCAGTACCAGGATTTCGCCATTCTCTACAGGACCAATTCCCAGTCAAGAGCCTTGGAGGAGGCGCTGAGGAAGAGAAACCTGCCGTACATGATCTACTCAGGAAACTCATTCTTCGACAGGGCCGAGGTCAAGGACATGATGGCATACCTGAAATTGGTGGTGAATGTCAACGATGACGAGTCCTTTAAGCGGATAGTAAACACTCCGACCAGAGGAATCGGTGACACTTCGCTTAACGCGTTGGCTGCCATGGCTTTCGATCTTAAGTGTTCCTTGTTCAAGGCGGCATATTCAGAGAAATTTGCGGACTACGGCCTCAAGCCCGCTGCTGTTGCCAAGATCCGCTCTTTCTGCGAGATGATCGATGGTTTCGCTTCAAAGGAGGCCACGACCAACGCTGACGAGCTGGCACTTGGAATTTCCAATGCCTGCGGTCTGTACGCATTCTTCAAGAACGATCCGTCAATCGAGGCGCAGTCAAGGGCTTCCAATGTCGAGGAGCTTATCAACAGCGTCACCCATTTCATTGAAGAACAGAGAGAAAGCTATCGCCACGACCTTATGGCGGAAGGTCAGGCAGAGGAAGATTCCGAAATTGAATATCCTGTCTTCACCCTCGGAGCGTTTCTTGAGAACATCTCACTGCTGTCCAACGTGGATGTGGAGGACGATGAAGACACGAACAACAAGATCGCCCTGATGACCGTGCATTCGGCCAAAGGTCTAGAATTTCCGTACGTCTATGTCGCTGGCCTTGAGGAGAATCTGTTCCCGTCCGGAGGGATGCTGGCTTCTTCGGCAGACATTGAGGAGGAGCGCCGCCTATTCTATGTCGCCATGACTAGGGCAAAGAAAGCGGTCTGTCTCTCTTTCGCCAACACAAGGATGCGCAACGGGAAGCATGAGTCCAACTCCCCAAGCCGATTCATCAAGGAGATTGATTCTGAATATATCTCCAACCCACTGAAGAATGACAATTTCTCAGACGGTGACTCGCTCGACTTAGATGATTTCGGAGGGTTCGGTTCTCGTGGGTTCGGTAATGGAGCCGGACGTTTTTCTGGTGGTTTCGGCTATGGAGCAAACAGGTTCGGTTCGCAAAACGGATCATCCGGTCGGCTCGGAGGCAATTCCGGCAACGCTTTGTCAGGCAGATTCGGAGGTGGAAACCGTCAGATGAACAAATACGGAATGGGAGGCGGCAATTCCTACGGCTCTTCCGGCAGTGTCAGGTACGAGCACAAGCCTGCCTCAACGCCAAGGCCTAGCGACACTGCATCAAGGATAGAGGCTCTGCGGAACCGACCGCTTCCTCCTAAGATTTCCGATGCCGATTTTGTCCCTGCACCGATGTCTGATTTCAAGGTCGGCCAACGGATTGAGCACAACCGCTTCGGCCAAGGTAAGATCCTTGAAATAACCGGCTCAGCCCCAGACCTAAAGGCTAAAATTACCTTCGATCACTACGGTGAAAAGGTCCTCCTGCTCAAATACGCCAAGATGCGGATTCTATGATCTCGTTTAGGGCGAACACGAAAAAAGGGAAAGCTTAGTACATCGCACCGCTACGACCTCCTACCCTTGCTGCCTTCCGACCCTGGGGGAATTCAGAGGGAGCTGGTCGTGTACGACTTTCCCTGACTGCAAATATACTACTTTTCGTTGAAACTGTCAAAAATGAATGGAAGTATGTCGTCAACTTTGTCAAATTTCCACGATTTCTTCGTTCCGTACATGATAACGCTCATCGGACGACCTGACAAAGTCTGGTACTCGGCCATCACCTGACGGCAGGCTCCGCAAGGCGAACAAGGGGTCTCACTTAGAGTGCCTTTGAAGCCTCCGACAATGGCGAGCGAAAGCATTGCCTTGCCAGGGTTGTTGGCGCTAGCAGCGAACATCGCGGTCCTCTCGGCGCAAAGTCCGGACGGATAGGCAGCATTCTCCTGATTGGCTCCTTTCACGATTGTGCCGTCTTCCAAACGAAGCGCTGCTCCGACATTGAATGTCGAATATGGGGCGTAAGATCCTTTCTGAGCCTCGATGGCTGCATTTACGAGCTCAATGTCTTGAGGTTCCATCTCATTGATGGACGAATATTCAGTATAGTTTATGTCCAGTTTTACTGTTTTCATATTCAGTGGTTCTTATGTAAGCGTCAATAAATAACTTGCAACATCTTAGGCAACTTATTTCTTGCCGCCTACTATGCACAAGTTGTCAAAGTTAGCAAAAATTGTGCATATTCAAGCATTTGAGTAAATTTGTGGATTAATAATAAGGTATCGTCATGAAAATCTGTGTAGGATTGTCCGGAGGAGTTGATTCAAGTGTCGCTGCTCTGCTGTTGAAGCAGCAGGGCTATGATGTGTTCGCTATGTTCATGCAGAACTGGCACGATGCGGACGCAACTCTTCATGGTGACTGCGAATGGGAGGAGGACCGCTTCGTGGCGGAGATGGTAGCGAGGAAGATCGGCATCCCGTTCTACTTCGTGGACCTTTCAAAGGAGTACCGCCAGCGCGTGGTGGACTATATGTTCAATGAATATTCCACCGGCCGCACCCCCAACCCTGACGTGCTGTGCAACCGGGAGATCAAGTTCGATGCTTTTCTCAAGGCCGCTCAGAAACTCGGAGCCGACATGGTGGCTACTGGACACTACTGCCGCAGGGCTCCTCTGCTGGACGCAGAAGGAAATCAGGTTGAGATTGACGGTCAGCCTCAATGGAGGATTCTGGAGGGCGTTGATCCAAACAAAGATCAGAGCTATTTTCTCTGTCAACTCACTCAGGAACAGCTCAGTAAGGCTCTTTTTCCGATTGGTCACCTTACAAAACCGGAGGTTAGGGAGATCGCCCACCAAGCTGATCTTCCGTCTGCTGACAAGAAAGACTCTCAAGGAATATGCTTCGTCGGGAAGGTTGATCTTCCGACATTCCTGCAACAGAAGCTCAAGCCGGCAGAGGGCGATGTGGTGGAAGTTTTCGATGCCTATTACGCTCAAAATGAGCACTATCACTTCATCCATGACACACTCGCCTCACTGCTCAAGACTCCAGGCGAGCCAATGATGATCACTGAATATTCCTCCGAAGATTCCGGTGGAAAGTCGTTCAATAACCGCAGGGTCACTGAGCCGGTGGCGCAGGGGCACTTCGACAAGCTCAGTGACCCGCAAACGCTGCGTTCCCACTCATCTTCAGCCACACTTCCTGTCACCAAACATCCATCATCGGTCACTGAGCACCCATCTTCGGTCACAGAGCCTGTCGATGTGACCGTCCCGCACCGGAACGAGTTCGATGTAAATAAGATCGCGAATTTGAGTGACGAGGATCTGATGAGATTGTCGGAACCAATAAGGTACGATGACATCAAGTTCGAGACAGAAACCTATCGGGTTGGGAAAAAGCACATCAAGAAGACTCGGTACAAAGACAACCCGTTCGGGAAGATAGTTGGACGGCACGATGGAGCGCAGTTCTACACGATCGGCCAACGGAAAGGACTCAACATCGGAGGACACAAGGACTCCATTTTCGTGATAGCCACGGATGTCCCTCGCAACATCATCTACGTAGGAGAAGGTCACACTCACAAAGGGCTTTCACGCAGCTGTTTACGGATTGCGCCTCAGGATATTCATTGGATAAGAACAGATCTTGAGATGGCCGATGGGGAGATCCGTCGCTACCGGGTCCGTATCCGTTACCGCCAACCACTTCAAGACGCATTCTTGATCAAGAGGCCCAATGGCATATTCATCCTTTTCGACACCCCTCAGCGCGGCATTTCAGACGGACAGTTCGCTGCCTGGTACTCCTCTGACGACGAGATGCTCGGCTCCGGAGTCTATTAGCCTAATACTGCCCTGGTATATTCAGAGATTTGGCCGCGGATTCTCCGGCAAGGTAGCCGGTTGAGAAAGCGCATTGGAGGTTGTAGCCACCGGTGTCGCAGTCCATGTCAAGGACCTCACCGCAGAAATAAAGGCCGGGTTTGAGACGTGACTCCATCGTCTTCGGCATCACCTCATCGGTAGAGATGCCGCCGGCAGTGATGACGCAACGCTCGTAGCCCACGAAACC
>DBKH01000103.1 GCA_002297815.1 Bacteroidales bacterium UBA755
AAGAACATGGTAACTGGTGCCGCTCAGATGGACGGTGCTATCCTCGTTGTAGCCGCAACTGACGGTCCTATGCCTCAGACCCGCGAGCACATCCTTCTCGCCCGTCAGGTGAACGTACCTAAGATCCTCGTCTTCATGAACAAGGTTGACCTTGTTGACGACGCTGAGATGCTTGACCTCGTTGAGATGGAAATCCGTGACCTCCTCGGATTCTACAAGTTCGATGAGAACTGCCCTATCATCCGTGGTTCCGCTCTTGGTGCCCTCAACGGAGAGAAGGTTTGGGAAGACAAGGTTATGGACCTCATGAACGCTGTTGATGAGTACATCCCTCAGCCAGTTCGTCAGAACGAGAAGCCTTTCCTTATGCCTATCGAGGACATCTTCTCAATCACTGGTCGTGGTACCGTAGTTACAGGTCGTATCGAGACCGGTACTATCCACGTCAATGATCCTGTTGAGCTCGTTGGTTTCGGTGACGCTCCTAGAAGCACAGTTGTTACCGGTGTTGAAATGTTCCGCAAACTCCTCGATCAGGGTGAGGCTGGAGACAATGTAGGTCTTCTCCTCCGTGGTATCGACAAGAAAGAAGTTAAGAGAGGTGAGGTTGTTGCCAAGCCAGGTTCTATCACCCCTCACAAGCACTTCAAGGCTCAGATCTACGTTCTTAAGAAGGAAGAGGGTGGACGTCACACTCCATTCCACAACCACTATCGTCCTCAGTTCTTCATCCGTACCCTCGATGTTACCGGTGAGATCACCCTTCCAGAGGGAGTCGAGATGGTTATGCCAGGCGATAACGTTGAGATCGACGTTCAGCTCATCACTCCTGTAGCCCTCAACGAAGGACTCCAGTTCGCTATCCGCGAAGGTGGACGTACCGTAGGTGCTGGCCAGGTTATCAAGATCGAAGAGTAATTCTTCAACATACAGGACGGAGGTCCAACGATTTCCGTCCTAATTTAGGGGAATAGAACAAGGGTAGTTCAGCGGTCTCCAAAACCGTCGATGTGGGTTCGAATCCTGCTTCCCCTGCTAAAATATCAAAGGTTACGATTTGGTAATTGTTTAACAGACATCGTAGAAGCTTCCAAATTACGAGGTCCATTAAATGCAAAGATGAGAAAGTTCATTAACTATTGCAAAGAGTCCTACGTGGAACTAACCAAGAAGGTCACATGGCCTACCTGGGACAAGCTTCAAAGCTCTGCCCTATTGGTAATGGTAGCGACTGTGATACTCGCGTTGGCCATCTTCGTGGTTGACTATGCATTCGAGCATCTGATGACAGCGATTTACACATTGTAATTTGTTTGATTACCCATGGGTGACATGAAATGGTATGTCCTTCGGACAGCGGGAAGCAAGGAAAAAAAAGCTAAAGACTATCTTGAGAAAGAGATTGAGCGATTTGGCTTACAGGATCAAGTTGCACAGGTCCTAGTTCCGGTAAAGCGGGAAATTGTTACAAAGAATGGTAAAAGGAAAGTAGTCGAAAGATTGCTTTATCCTGGTTACGTCTTGATACAAGCTCAGCTTTGTCCGGAATTGGAGTACATTATACGCAACGACATTCCTGGAATGTCCGGATTCCTGACAGAAAAGAGGACTTCAGGCACTTTGACCGAAAGAGTTCCGGTGCCAATTCGCGATGAAGAAGCCCAATTTATCATCGGTAATCAAGATCAGAATGTTGATAATCCTGCGGAAACAGAAGTCAACTTTGAAGTTGGTGAGTCAGTGAAGATCACAGACGGACCGTTCAGCGGATTCAGCGGAACGGTTGACGCTATTGAAGAAGACAGAAGCAAACTCAAAGTGATAGTTGTGATTTTCGGCAGAAAAACTCTGTTGGAACTCAGCTTTACACAAGTAACAAAAGAATAACAAACAATTATGGCAAAAGAAGTTACCGGATTCATCAAGCTCCAAATCAAAGCAGGAGCAGCTAATCCAGCGCCTCCGGTAGGACCGGCACTCGGTTCCAAAGGCTTGAACATCATGGACTTCTGCAAGCAGTTCAATGCAGCGACACAACAGAACGCTGGAAAGATCGTGCCTGTAGTAATCACTGTCTATTCAGACAAGTCCTTCACGTTCGAGGTAAAGCAGCCGCCAGTAGCCATCTCACTTAAGGAAGCAGCCAAAATTCAGAAAGGTTCTGGAGAACCAAACAGAAGAAAGGTAGCCTCCATCACATGGGATCAAGTAAAGGCGATCGCAGAAGGCAAGATGCCTGACCTTAATGCATTCACACTCGACTCAGCAATGAGAATGGTTGCAGGTACTGCAAGGAGTATGGGTATCAAGGTCACCGGAAAATTTCCTGAGAACCTTTAATTTTCACACGCAAAATGAGTAGAATTACAAAAAACCAGAAAGCAGTCAACGCTAAGTATGACTCTTCAAAGCAGTACACTCTTGCACAGGCATGTGAAATTCTGAAGGACATCACCTTCACAAAGTTCGACGCATCGGTTGAGTTGTCAGCCAATCTTGGCGTAGATCCTCGTAAGGCGAACCAGATGATCCGTGGCGTGGTCAGTCTGCCTCACGGAACAGGTAAAGTTGTAAGAGTCCTTGTGCTCTGTACTCCAGACAAGGAGAACGAGGCTAAGGAAGCAGGAGCTGACTATGTCGGACTCGATGAGTACGTTGAAAAGATCAAGGGTGGCTGGACAGATGTAGATGTGATTATCTGCACCCCTTCAGTCATGGCCAAAGTCGGAGTACTCGGACGTATTCTTGGTCCAAGAGGACTCATGCCTAACCCTAAGACAGGTACCGTCACAATGGAAGTCGGCAATGCTGTCAAAGATGTCAAGGGCGGTAAGATTGATTTCAAGGTCGATAAGACCGGTATTATACACGCAGCCATCGGTAAAGTTTCTTTCACTCCGACTCAGATTTGCGAGAACGCAACAGCACTTTTGAACGAGATACTGAAACTCAAGCCACAGGCTCTTAAGGGCACATACCTCAAGGGTGCTTCAATCTGCACAACTATGAGCCCTGGTATCAAATTAGATGTCAAAGCATTCACAAGCGGTAGCGCTGAGTAAAAAAAGATTTCATTATGAAGAAAGAATTAAAAGATCAGATTATTGAAAGCATCTCAGCACAACTGAAGCAGTACCCTAATTTCTATGTAGCAGACATAGAGGGACTGAATGCTGAAAACACCGTAAAGCTTCGCCGCGCATGCTTCGAGCAGGGTATTAAACTGACAGTTGTGAAGAACACACTGTTTGCCCATGTTCTGAAAGCACTTGAGAATGAGGAAATGAACCTTCTCCTCCCAATTCTCAAAGGCAACACGGCAATCATGTACACCGAGACTCCAAACGGTCCTGCGAAGTTGATGAAGAAGCTTCAAAAGGAGATGGGCAAACCTCAGCTTAAAGGTGCCTACGTACAGGAGTGCGCATTTATCGGAGCTGAAAAGCTCGACGAACTCTGCGCTATCAAGTCTAAAGAAGAACTCATTGGAGACATCGTTTCCCTCCTTCAGGCTCCTATGCGCAATGTTATCTCCGCTCTCCAGAATGGTGGTGGAAGTACAATCGCTGGGCTCGTCAAGACCCTTTCAGAAAAAGAAGAAAAATAATAACAAACAATTTAATAAGTATCAATTATGGCAGATGTAAAAGCACTTGCAGAAGAGTTGGTTAACCTTTCTGTAAAAGATGTACAGGAACTTGCAAAGGTTCTTAAGGAAGAATATGGTATTGAGCCAGCAGCCGCTGCAGTAGCAGTTGCAGCTCCAGGCGCAGCCGCTGAGGCAGCTCCTGCTGAGCAGACTGAGTTCGATGTTGTCCTCAAGTCAGCTGGTGCAGCTAAACTTCAGGTAATCAAGGCCGTTAAGGAAGCCCTTGGTCTTGGTCTGAAGGAAGCTAAGGATCTTGTAGATGGCGCTCCTAAGACAGTTAAGGAGAAAGCCTCAAAGGCCGAAGCTGAGCAACTGAAAGCTGCCCTTGAAGAGGCAGGCGCTGAAGTTGAGGTTAAATAACCCAGCTTCCCCTGGCGGGAAAATCATCAGGTTTAGAGCCTAAGTAGGCTCTAAACCTTTTTGTCGTATTAAGTTTTTCTCCATTTCCTAAAGGCAGAACATGTCAAAAAAGACTAATAACAAGCGAATAATGTTCGCTACATCGAAGATTTTGGAATATCCTGACCTTCTGGAAGTTCAGCTGAAATCATTCAAGGATTTCTTCCAGTTGGAGACAACACCGGAGAATAGGAAGAACGAAGGTCTCTTCCAGGTGTTTCAGGAAATATTCCCAATCGAAGACACGAGGAACAACTACAAATTGGAGTTCATCGACTATTTCATCGATCCACCTCAGTATTCGATTGACGAGTGTCTTGAGAGAGGGCTGACCTATAACGTTCCTCTGAAGGCAAAACTCCGCCTTTCGTGCACAGATCCTGAGCACGAGGACTTTGACACAAGAGTCCAGGATGTTTACCTCGGCAACATCCCTTACATGACGCCGGCTGGTACATTCATTATCAATGGATCAGAAAGAATCATAGTGTCTCAGCTGCATCGCTCTCCAGGTGTATTCTTCGACCAGAGCATGCACGCGAACGGAACGAAGCTATATTCAGCAAGAATTATCCCATTCAAGGGGTCTTGGATTGAATTTGCTACTGACATCAATAATGTGATGTACGCCTACATTGACCGCAAGAAGAAGTTGCCTGTAACAACCCTTCTGCGAGCAATAGGCTTCAATTCCGACAAAGACATCATAGACATATTCGGTCTCGCAGATGAAATCGAAGTCACACCTGAAAACCTTGAGCAGAACAAAGGACGCAAACTTGCTGCTAAGGTTCTGAAAACATGGACAGAGGACTTCGAGGACGAGGACACTGGTGAAGTAATCCCTATCGAAAGGACAATTCCTATCGTAGAAAGAGGTGAGATCCTAGACGATGACACTATCGCTAAGATTTCCGACACTGATGTCAAATCAATTCTTCTTCAGAAGGACGAGGCTAATTCAAATGAATATGCAATCATATTCAACACTCTCCAAAAAGATCCGACCAACACAGAAATTGAAGCAGTCAACTACATCTACAAACAGCTAAGAAATTCAGAACCACCTGATGAGGCAACAGCAAGAGATGTAATTGATAAGCTCTTCTTCTCTGAGAAGAGATATGACCTTGGAGTAGTAGGACGTTTCCGTCTCAACAAGAAACTTGGGCTTACAACCGAACCGGAAGTTAGAGTTCTGACGAACACTGACATAATTGAGATCATCAAATATCTCATTCAGCTGATAAACTCAAAGGCTACGGTTGATGACATCGACCACTTGAGCAATAGGCGTGTACGCACAGTCGGTGAGCAACTTGCAAACCAGTTCAGCGTCGGTCTGTCCAGAATGGCCAGGACAATCCGCGAAAGAATGAACGTTCGTGATAGCGAGCAATTCAATCCAATTGATTTGATCAACGCGAAGACATTGTCTTCTGTTATCAACTCATTCTTCGGAACTAGCCAGTTGTCACAGTTCATGGACCAGACTAACCCTCTGGCCGAGATCACTCACAAGCGTCGTCTTTCAGCCCTCGGACCTGGAGGTCTGTCTAGAGACAGAGCCGGATTCGAGGTAAGGGACGTGCACTACACACATTACGGTCGTCTCTGCCCTATTGAGTCTCCGGAAGGTCCAAACATCGGTTTGATTTCATCACTCTGCGTCTATGCAAGAATCGACCAGCTAGGATTCATTGAGACCCCTTACCGTGAAGTACATGACGGAAAAGTGGATCTCTCAGACAAGGGCTGGCACTACATGACCGCAGAAGAGGAAGAAAACAAACTGGTTTCCCTCGCTAAGGTTAAGATGGAAGATGACGGTACAATAAAGGAAGACAGAATCCAGTGCCGTCTTGAAGCCGACTTCCCTGTGGTGTCCAAAGAGCAAGTTGACTACATGGATGTGGCTCCGAACCAGATGGCTTCCGTGGCCGCTTCCTTGATTCCATTCTTGGAGCACGATGATGCCCACCGTGCATTGATGGGAGCGAACATGATGCGTCAGGCAGTTCCACTTCTCCGACCAGAATCCCCTATCGTAGGAACAGGTTTGGAAGAAAGGGTATGCCTTGACTCTAGAACTCAATATGTCGCAGAACGCGAAGGTGAAGTGACCTACGTGGATGCAAAAGAGATCAGAATCCGCTACGAAAGGACAGACGATGAGAAATTCGTTTCTTTCGCACCGGAGGAGACAGTTTACACTCTTCCAATCTATCGCAGGACCAACCAAAGCACCACCATCACCCTTAAACCTATTGTACGCAAAGGTGAAAAGGTTGTTGCGGGTCAAGTACTCACAGAAGGCTATGCGACACAGAACGGTGAGTTGGCTCTCGGTAGGAATCTAAAGGTAGCGTTCATGCCTTGGAAAGGTTACAACTACGAGGACGCCATCGTGCTCTCTGAAGAAATGGTGAAGTGGGATATTCTTACATCAGTGCATGTTGATGAATATCTTACCGAAGTTCGAGAGACGAAACGAGGCATGGAGGAACTCACCTCCGACATTCCTAATGTCAGCGAGGACGCAACAAAAGATTTGGACAAACAGGGTATCATCAGAATAGGTGCACACATCGAGCCGGGTGACATTATGATCGGTAAAATCACACCTAAGGGCGAAAGCGACCCATCTCCAGAAGAGAAACTGCTCAAGGCAATCTTCGGAGACAAGGCTGGTGACGTGAAAGATGCATCCCTGAAAGCGAATCCTTCTCTAAGCGGAACAGTCATAAAAACAGCACTTTATGCCAAGGCTGCTAAAGAAGGCAACAGAAGAGCAGCTAAAACTGATCAAAAGGCGCGTCTGGATCTGATTCAGGAAGATTTCGACAAGAAAGCAGCAAAGCTCTACGCAGACTTCTTCAAGAGACTGTCAGTGCTCACTAAAGGAAAGAAGAGTGCTGGCATCAGCGACCTCTATGATGTAGAGATTATAGCGAAAGGTAAAGAAATCACCACTGAGAAACTCAAGAGCATCGATTTCCAAAACATCAACTCTAGCAATTGGACGACAGAAGAAAACACTAATCTTCTCATCCAAGAACTCATCAACAACTACTGTCTGACCTACAAGGTCGCCGAAGCAGAATGTAAGAGGCAAATGGACAAGATCAAAGTGGGTGATGAACTTCCTAATGGAGTGATGCAGCTCGCGAAGGTCTATATTGCTAAGAAGAGGAAGATCACAGTAGGTGACAAGATGGCCGGTCGTCACGGTAACAAAGGTATCGTGGCCAAGATTGTCCGTCAGGAGGACATGCCGTTCCTTGAAGATGGAACTCCAGTGGACATCGTACTGAACCCTCTTGGTGTGCCATCACGTATGAACCTCGGTCAGATCTACGAAACTGTGCTTGGATGGGCAGGAGCTAGACTCGGTCTGAAATTCAGCACTCCAATTTTTGATGGTGCTACTATAGAAGAGATTTGTGACTATACCGACAAAGCAGGCGTTCCTAGATACGGTAAGACTCGTCTAAGAGATGGAGGAACTGGAGACTGGTTCGATCAGCCAGCAACTGTGGGAGTAATCTACATGATTAAACTGGGCCACATGGTTGACGACAAGATGCACGCCCGTTCTATTGGTCCATATTCACTAATCACTCAGCAGCCTCTTGGAGGTAAGGCACAGTTCGGAGGTCAGAGATTCGGAGAGATGGAGGTTTGGGCTCTTGAAGCATTCGGAGCCGCAAACGCCCTTCAGGAGATTCTTACGGTTAAGTCCGATGATGTGACTGGACGTTCGAAGACTTACGAAGCCATCGTTAAGGGAGATCCGATGCCAAACCCTGGCATACCGGAATCACTCAACGTTCTGCTCCACGAACTCAGAGGTCTGGG
The DNA here is from genome assembly GCA_002297815.1 of Bacteroidales bacterium UBA755. Taxonomy (GTDB): domain Bacteria; phylum Bacteroidota; class Bacteroidia; order Bacteroidales; family UBA932; genus Cryptobacteroides. The sequence goes on from DBKH01000103.1 coordinate 7,907, forward strand.
TCTCAAGGTGACATTGGAATAATTTTCATGAATATTGACATTCAAGAATATGCCTACTTTCAATAATAAAGAAAACAAGGTAAAGAGCAACTTCTCGACAATTAGCATCTCGCTTGCTTCACCAGAAGACATCTCTGCGAGATCCTGCGGTGAGGTTCTGAAACCGGAGACGGTCAACTACAGAACCTATAAGCCAGAAAGAGATGGACTCTTCTGCGAAAAGATCTTCGGGCCTACCAAAGACTACGAATGCTATTGCGGTAAGTACAAGAGAATCCGTTATCGTGGAATCGTCTGCGACAGGTGCGGAGTAGAAGTAACAGAGAAGAAAGTCCGCAGGGAAAGGATGGGACACATCTCCCTTACCGTTCCTGTTGCACACATCTGGTACTTCAAATCAGCTCCTAACAAGATTTCAGCCCTTCTTGGTCTGCCGGCAAAGAAGCTTGAGTCAGTGATTTACTACGAAAAATACATCGTTGTAAACCCAGGAGAAAGTGGCCTTGAGAAAATGGACCTTCTCTCCGAGGACGAGTACCTTGATGTACTCGCAAGGCTCCCAGAAAATGACAATCTCACCTTTGACGATCCTAGGAAGTTCGTTGCAAAAATGGGAGCGGAAGGCATCTACGATCTTCTCAAAGAGACAGACGTAGAGGGCTTGTCAAAAGAGCTTCGCGTTAAGATGCTCAATGAGACATCGCAGCAAAGAAAGGCTGAGCACCTCAAGAGACTAAGCGTGGTTAAATGGTTCATGGAGTCAAGGAACATAAATCGTCCAGAATGGATGATTATGAAAGTCATCCCTGTCATCCCACCGGATCTTCGCCCACTTGTTCCACTTGATGGAGGACGCTTCGCTACTACTGATCTTAATGACCTCTATAGAAGGGTAATCATAAGGAACAACCGTCTGAAGAAACTGATCGAGATCAAAGCACCGGAGGTAATTCTCAGAAACGAGAAGCGCATGCTTCAGGAAGCTGTTGACTCACTGTTCGACAACTCAAAGAAGTCTAGTGCAGTGAAGAGCGAGTCCAACAGAGCTCTCAAATCACTCTCAGATTCCCTTAAAGGAAAGCAGGGTCGATTCCGTCAAAACCTTCTCGGTAAACGTGTCGATTATTCAGCACGTTCGGTAATCGTTGTCGGACCTGAATTGAACATGCATGAGTGCGGTCTGCCTAAGTTCATGGCTGCCGAGCTCTACAAGCCATTCATCATCCGCAAACTCATCGAGAGAGGTATCGTCAAGACGGTCAAATCAGCCAAGAAGATAGTAGATAGGAAAGATCCTGTAATTTGGGACATCCTTGAAAACGTGATGAAGGGCCATCCAGTTCTTCTCAACCGTGCACCTACTCTTCACAGGCTTGGTATTCAGGCTTTCCAGCCAAGAATGATTGAAGGGAAAGCTATCCAGCTTCACCCTCTTGCTTGTACGGCCTTCAACGCTGACTTCGATGGAGACCAGATGGCTGTCCACCTTCCACTCGGCAACGCTGCCGTGATGGAAGCGCAACTTTTGATGCTCGGTTCTCAGAATATTCTTAACCCAGCCAACGGTACTCCTATCACCGTACCTTCTCAGGACATGGTGCTTGGTCTGTACTACATCACCAAGATTAGACCGGGTGCTAAGGGTCAGGGAATGAATTTCTATGGACCTGAAGAGGTAATTGTAGCTTACAACGAGAAGGCAATAGACATGCATGCCGAAATTGGTGTTAGGCTGCCAGTTGACAAACAAGACCTCAGCAAAGGCTACGAAATCAAGAAGACCACAGCAGGTAGAATCATTGTCAATCAGTTCGTTCCGGAAGAAGTACCTTACGTCAATGAAGTACTCGGAAAGAAAGCCCTGCGAAAGATCATCACAGAAGTAATCAAGAGCACAGGTGTCACTAGAACTGCACATTTCCTTGATGACATCAAGAATCTTGGTTATGATCAAGCGTTTAGGGCTGGAATCTCATTCAACCTTGGTGACGTGATTATTCCTGCGGAAAAAGCAAGTCTCATTGAGCAGGGTTACAAACAGGTAGAAGAAGTCAAGAACAACTATGCAATGGGCTTCATCACCAACAACGAACGCTACAACAAGGTAATTGACCTTTGGACATCAATTGACAACAAGCTCACTAACATCGTTGAAAAGCAGATTTCGGCTGACCAGCAGGGATTCAATCCTGTCTATATGATGTTGGATTCTGGAGCCCGTGGTTCAACCCAGCAGATCAAACAGCTCTGTGGTATGCGTGGTCTTATGGCCAAGCCTCAGAAATCCGGAGCAGCTGGAGCGGAGATTATTGAGAACCCTATCATTTCCAACCTTAAGGAAGGAATGACGGTGCTAGAGTACTTCATCTCCACCCACGGTGCTCGTAAGGGATTGGCCGACACCGCCCTTAAGACCGCAGACGCAGGTTATCTTACCCGCCGACTCGTTGACGTGTCACACGACGTGATCATCACTGAGGAAGACTGCGGAACACTCAGAGGACTTATCGCTACAGCGATTAAGAACAAGGATGAGATTGTAGAGTCGCTCGGTGAACGAATCCTCGGACGTACATCCGTCCATGACATATTCAACCCTCTCACCGGTGAATTAATCATCAAAGCTGGAGAGGAAATCCGTGAGGCAACTGCCAATCTAATTGACCATCTGCCTATTGAACAGGTAGAGATTCGTTCAGTACTCACTTGCGAGTCCCGCAAGGGTGTCTGCGCAAAGTGCTACGGACGTAACCTCGCTACCAGCAGGATGGTGGAAAAGGGAGAGGTTGTTGGTGTCATCGCAGCCCAATCAATTGGTGAGCCTGGTACCCAGCTGACTCTTCGTACTTTCCACGTCGGTGGTACTGCATCTAGCACGGCTGCCGATTCCTCAATCGTTGCTAAGTACGATGGTAAACTTGTCTTCGAGGAACTTAGGACAATCCAGAAAGTCGGTGACGACGGAGTGGCTCAGGACATTGTTGTCAGCCGTATGACCGAGGTCAGCATCATTGATGAGAACACAGGAATCACCTACTCTCATTACGATGTTCCTTATGGTTCCAAATTGTACTTCAAGGACGGAGACACAATCAAGAACGGAGATCTACTTTGCGAATGGGATCCTTACAACGCAATCACGATTGTAGAATCCGCAGGTAAAGTCAAGTTTGACAACCTCACAGAAGGTGTTACCTATCGTGAAGAGGCAGCTGATGAATTTGCTGTCAACAAGGACAAGGTCATCATCGAGTCTAGGGACAAGACAAAGAACCCTTCAATCCTCATCCTTGACGAAGAAGGCAACCAAATCAGACAGTACAACCTGCCTGTAGGTGCTCACCTCATTGCCAACGATGGAGACAAGGTCAATGTCGGAGACGTGATCATCAAGATTCCACGCGCTATCGGTAAGTCAAGCGACATCACGGGAGGTCTTCCAAGAGTTACCGAGCTCTTCGAGGCCAGAACACCATCAGCCCCTGCAATCCTTGCCGAAATCAACGGAGAGGTGCTCATGGGCAAGGTCAAGAGAGGTAACCGTGAGATAATCGTAAAGAACAAGTCTGGAATTGAGAAGCACTACCTCGTGCCTCTAACCAAGCAGATTCTGGTTCAGGAGAACGACTACGTCAAGGCTGGCACAAGGCTTTCAGACGGAGGAATCTCCCCTACCGACATCCTCAACATCCTCGGACCTGTCAAGGCTCAAGACTACATTGTCAATGAGGTTCAGGCTGTCTATCGTCTGCAAGGTGTGAAGATCAACGACAAGCACTTTGAGATTATCGTCCGCCAGATGATGCGCAAGGTTCAGATCACCAATCCTGGCGACACTGAATTCCTGCAGGAAGAGCTGGTTGACAAATGGGATTTCATGGACGCCAACGACAACATATTCGGAAAATATTTTGTCCTTGACGCTGGAGATTCCCAGAAGTACATGCAGGGCGACATCATTGATGCCCGCGACATGAGGAATGAAAACTCATCCCTCGAAAGGCAGAACAGAAAGTTGATGTCTGTCCGCGAGGCCAATCCTGCCACCGCGAAGCTTGTACTACAAGGTATCACAAGAGCTGCCCTCAGAACCAACAGCTTCATCTCAGCTGCATCATTCCAGGAGACAACCAAGGTACTCAGCGAGGCAGCCATCAGGGCACGCGTCGATCACCTTGAGGGTCTTAAGGAAAATGTCATCTGCGGACACCTCATCCCAGCAGGTACTGGCCAAAAGGAGTTCCAAGACATCATCGTTGGTCGCAAGGATGAGTACGAACAGGAAATGAACGAACTCTAACAGAGTTTATTCAATGAATATGAAATATCCGGCTGAAGATTAAATTCTCAGTCGGATATTTTAATTTATATTTTGAAAATCTCGCTTTAACTCCTATCTTTGGCCAAACCATATAATTGTCTAAATATGAAAAACCTATCGAAATCATTCGTCATTGTCCTGCTGGCGTTGCATCTGCCGGTCATTGTGTGGGGCCAGATGCGGATAGGCGAGGAGCCGTCCCGTCCTTCAACAGACGCTTGGGAGACCGTAAAGTACGGTGAGTTTTCTCCATCGCTATACACTGGGACCGTGGGTGTGTCCATTCCCTTTTACACCTATGAAGACCCCGATTTCACGCTTCCAGTTTCCCTTGATTACGCCTCAAACGGATGCGTGGCGAACGAGCGTGCCGGGATTCTCGGCCATGGTTGGACGCTTGGAGTGGGTGGAGTGATAACAAGAGAGATACGTGGGATACCGGACAATGTCGATGAAACATACATTCACCATGGCTTCTATTCCACTTATTTATTAGCATCTAGGCCAGCAGGGCGTGTGCTACACATGGATCACATTCAGTTGCAACCCAACGTAGCTGGCTTTAACTATGGCCGGGAGACTGTTTATAATCCTGGAGTGGTGTATATGGATCTTAGCAATCCAAACAATGGACAGTACTATGATGCTGAGCCTGACATTTACCATTTCTCTATACCGGGTTACAGTGGAGCCTTTCACCTTGCTTCCGGAGAGCGTGTCATCCTGCATGATACAGAAGGGAATCCGGCAGACATTCGGGTTGAAATTGACATGAAGACCAGCGCCACAACACCGATAAACACTCCAACTGGAGTAAGCGATTACCGTTCCTCGGACAGATTCATCAGTTTCACCATAACCACTCCAAATGGGTACAAATATCGGTTCAACGGTGCCACAGACAATGATGGACACTCTCCTGAGAACAATGGCAGTAATTTGGATTTAACCAGCAGTTCATGGGGTTCAGGGTCCCCACAGATGATAACAGCTTGGAGACTGAGTTCAATCACTGCGCCCAACGGTCGGGAAGTTAATTTTAGATATTCAAGAAACCGTACAGAGCGACTTGCTAGGCCGTCATGCTACGAGGCTTCAGAGAGTGCACTTAATGGTAAAGGGATGGTGTTCCTTGAATCCAGTGCTGCCGGTACCTCATATTCAGAAATCAGCTCCGCACTTCTTGATTCTGTGGTAATTGACGGAGGTTCGACAATCTCATTTGTCTATGGGGCGGGATCTAGCTACGGTGACGTGGTGATGAAGAGCCTTGACGAGGGCACTAGGCTAGAGGGGATATCTGTGACGTACAAAGGCCGGACCATCCGTTCGTGTTCACTGTCGTACACCGCCAACGGGGCGTATCTAGCCTCAGTTTCCAAATCCGGAGAGGGCACGTTTCGGTTCAACTATGCCGGCACTAACTACCCTGTCATAGGTACAGAGTCAGTAGATCACTGGGGCTACTACAATGGCAGGACTTCCACAGGATCATCTTCTTTCCTTGACATCACTGTGACCGACACAAGCTCTTTCACAGAGACCATCAATCCGAACAATAGCCGCGAGCCGGATGCATCCAAGGCGATAATTGGACTTCTTTCCAGTGTGACATACCCAACAGGAGGATGGACGATTTTTAACTATGAACCTCACGACTATTCCAAAGCCGTAGCGAGGGAAGCATGGAACGACTTCTCGCCAGTTCTGAAAGACAGTATTGGCGTGGCAGGTGGATTAAGGCTCAAAAGGATGACTCATTTTGATACCAATGGTGACACTCTTGCATCAAAGAGGTATGAATATGCGCTCACGGCAGGCTTGTCCTCCGGAATACTGACATATATTCCTAGGTATAAGGTCGTATATGATGCTTATGGATATGCTCCATGCAAGTGGGAAGAGTTCGGCCAAACATACATGCAACCGATTCTAGGGCCTATCCATGGCTACACGCGCTCAAACAATCTCACCACATATTCTTCAACTCACATCGAGTATGCATTGGTAACGGAGATAGGGCGTGATGGCGGCAGAACAGTATATCAATTCCGTACTAGCGAAGATGTCGGCTGCATGGACTTCATGCCATGGACAGAACCAGAATATGATGATTACATCGAATATCCATATCCTAGTTTAGGGGCTGCGGCAGCCATTGTGGCTCCATCAGTGTCGCTGCAATCCATGCGTGGCCGTCTAAAGTCCAAGAAGATGTATTCGCATGCAGTCACATCTCCAGTGTTCACTGAGACTAAATTGTGGGAGGATGTGCAGGGAATTTACGACACGGTGTATTGTCGCCTTGTGCATTCATGCGCCAAAACTATGGTGAACACGGGCTTAGCTCGTCTATCTGGTACAGAGACATCCGTGTCCGGAACGAATGGCTCTCCCGTTACGGGAAAGATTAGCTACACCTACAACGCGCATGGACAGAAAGCCTCGGAGTCCACACTTGATAGTCGTGGTCACTGGATGATCACAAGATACACCTATGTGACGGACTCCGCGTCTGACACGATTGAGGAGATGATGGTTGATGCGAATGTCATTGCCCGTCCGAAGGCAGAAAGTCTTTGGGACGGAGCTGAGGAACTGTCCAGAAGGACATTCTCTTTCTGTCTTCCGTCTTCCTCGAACCCGTCCCTCTTTCGTATTGCTTCAATAACGGAGACAGATGCACGCTCGGAACGAGGAATTACGACATATTACCGCTACGATAGTCTTGGTCGTCTTGTGGAGAGGACAGATCCCTATGGGATAAAGACAGTCTATGTGTGGGGCTACGGAGGGATGCACCTTGTTGCTGAAATCACGAACTGTGGGCTTGATGATGTGAGGGACATTCCTGGACTCAGGAATATTCACACCGACCCACTGCCTGGTGGATTGGGAAATATTGACCAGACACTTCGTGCGAATGTTTCCGGAGACGCGGAGGTCTCCTCTTGGGATTACCTGCCTCTTGTTGGAATGATCAAGGCCACTGATCCGTCAGGCCGCTCTGTCTCCTATGAGTACAACGGAACCGGCAAACTGAAGGGCATGCGTGACGATCTCGGAAGGCTGACGGATGCCTACCTTTACTCAACGGACAATAAAAGATAGGAGGGACTATGGAAAAGATAATTCACACAATCCAGGCTTTGCTCTCTATATTTGCGTTCCTGACATCATCGGCATTCAGTGCCAGATGCCAGACAGGGCAGATAAGTGTTTATCCAACTGTCATTGAATGGTCCGCTGGCGACATGTCTCCTCAAGAGGTTCGCGTGACAACAAACGGCACGTGGGTGTGCGACAGTCTTGAGGTTGGAGGATGGCTTAGGCTCAACGGGACAACTGGCTTTGGTACAACTACGGTGACCTTGACCCCATTCCGAGCCAATACGTCTGAGGATGACTGGGTAGATGAGGTGGAGTTTAGGTGCGATGGGTCTGACATCTCAGCCTCCTTGACAGTCATCCGTCGTGGCAGGGTATATTCCGTGACAACGGACAAGAATACTTTGAGATGGGAGACCGATGAGACGAGTGCGAAGACCTTGCGTGTGACGGCTGACTCAGACTGGACTGTCAATGTCACTGGCTCGGATTTCTCCGTGATACCGACATCTGGCTCAGGGAACGGGACTTTGACCGTGACACCAAACGGAATTAACAATGGCCCGAGTGAACGCTCCGCAGAGATCATTGTCATTAACCACAGGGCACGAGCTTCTGTGCTTTTAAGTCAGGCCGTGTCTGAAGAAAGAATCGCAATAGATGGTAACTGGATGCTGCATAGGACATACACAAAGGGTGACGGGGCTACATATATCCAAGACATCACCTTTTACAATGGACTCGGCTATCCAGAACAGATTGTTCAGGTCGGAGCGTCACCCGACCGTGGCAGGAACATGGTGACTCCGGTGGTCTATGACCGCATGATGCGCCCTGATGCCAAAGAGTACCTTCCATATGTGTCATCGTCAACGAGTGCGGAGGAGGAGTCCATCGGAGGAGTCTTGTCCAATCAGAAAAATTTCTACAGCAGTCTTTATCAACGAGACGGTCTTTATGCTTTCACTGAAACCGAATACGAGCCGTCTCCGTTGGGACGTCCAAAGAAAATGTGGCACGCTGGTGCCGTATTCCGCGACAGCCTACGATTCTCCACAGTGAGCCATGGAGGCAACACCTCCAGTGAGGTGCGTTTGCTTGAGGTTGGGATAGATGGATCTCTTAACATAGGTGGCTACTATCAGCCTGGGACGCTTTATCGTGAGTCAATCACAGACGAGGATGGGCGCGTGACGGTGATTTTCAAGGACAGGCTTGATAGGGTGGTTATGGTTAGACGCATGGACGATGACATTTCCTCTGACACCTATCAGGTGTATGACCCATGGGGCAACACAGCATGGGTGCTACAACCGGAAGGAAGCGCTGCCCTCCCGAATGGGAACGCTGTCTGGACAGTTCCTGCGGACAATGACGTAAATGGTACTCTCGCTGCAAGGTTCTGCTTTGTCAAGATTTATGACGGCCTTGGCAGATGTCTGTCCTCGAAGGTACCGGGAAGAGCAGTAGAACATTATGTCTATGACCGTAACGGGCATGTCGTGATGAGACAGGACGGGAATATGCGAGAAAACGGTGGATGGTGGATGACGTATTCCCACGACAATCACGGGCGTGAAACATCAAGAGGGCTGATAAGATCCGAATCATATTCCGGAGAATCTGGGAGACTTCACTGGCAGGAGGTGTACGATGGCATATCCTCTTCAAATTCGTCTGTGACGCCCCAACCTGACTCTCTCATTGCTGAGACGATTTACAGCAGTCTTTTATTCGACATAAGATACGTCCATCCAGCCTCTGTTACTAACACAGAGGATTATTCACGAATTAATGGGTTTAGGACCTACGAACGTGTCAGAGAACTAGGTGAGTCCATTGGGGAACTTGGCGGATGGGTGGAACGCTCGTTTTATTATGATTCCCTCGGACGTCATGTCCAAACTCTAGAGATGAATGATGATTGGAGCCAGCCTTCATCCTACCTCATGTCGTATGATTTCCAAGGGAAGGTACTCTCATCTGAAGAGAGACACTGGTACTCCTCCAATGACAGCGAGGATGCTTTGGTCTCGGCATTTAACTATGATGATCGTGGAAGGCTTCTCAGCGAGTCACATTCATTGAACGACTGTACTTTTGGGGGAATATCCTACACCTACGATGCTCTTGGGCGATTGGCCGGGAAGACATTCGGTTCTGGGTCTTCCACCGTAGCAGAGACTCTTACCTATGACATCAGAGGTTGGTTGACTGGGAAGACTGGGAACGTCTTCAGCGAGTCGCTTAGGTACACCTTCCCACAGAGACAAGGAACCGCCCCGTGCTTCACAGGCAGCATCTCCGAGTGGGGCTGGAGCAACGGCAGCGGTAACGAGGCCTATGCCTTCTCGTATGACAGTTTCGGCAGGCTTACGGACTCTAGGCTATTTGTCGGCAACGCGACAGCTAGCTTAGACTCCTTCAGCGAGCGTGGCATCGCCTATGACCGCAACGGCAACATCCTGTCGATGACACGTCTCATGGACGCATCCACCGTCCCTGAGTCTTTATCTTTTTCCTACGAGGGTAACCGTCTGGCTGCGGTCTCCGGATCCGGTTCATACGCTCACGATGTATCCGGCAACCTCACCCATGACGGTCTCAACAATCTAGACATCTCGTACGACATGCTCGGAAAGACATCGTCTGTCCGGAAGGACGGCATCATTCTGGGCAGCTATGCATTCCTCTCGGACGGAACAAAACGCGCTGCACTGAAGTCGAATGGTACCGGCTATGTCTATGCCGGTTCGATGGTGTACACCCGTGCCGCATCCGGTTCCCTGTCTTTGGATTGCGTCCTGACCGAAAGTGGACGGCTCTCTGTGAACTATGGTGCAGACGGTAGCACGTCATACCGCCCTCTGATCCACGTCACCGATCATCTCGGCAGCGTCCGTGCAGTTGTAGACGCATCTACCGGAACAGTCATTGAGCGCAACGACTACCTCCCGTTCGGTATGAGACGCACCACCGTCAACACCACCTCCGGAACAGCCTCAGGTTCAAATGCAAGCCCTAACCGCTGGTTCTTCTCCGGTAAGGAGTCACAGTCCTTCTTGAGCGCGGACATCCCCCTCCTCGACTTCGGTGCCAGAATGTATGACCCGACCACCGCCCGCTGGACCGCCATTGACCCGATGGCAGAGGAGTACTACAGCGTAAGTCCGTATGCCTACTGCATCGGTGATCCTATAAAAAATGTGGATATCTTAGGCCTTAGACCGATATATTCTACTGAGGGCTATTTATTGGGAACAGATGATGGTGGAATTCAAGGTGAGCAAATCATTATGAAAAAAGACAATTTTGTGCAAGGGATGCGAACAGAAGATGCGCTCAAATATAACTTAGGGGTGGAAGGACTTGATGATGAAGATGCCATCACTCGTTTTAATGATAGCTTTAATCACTTGAAGGATAGACCAGACTGGGACGGATACATTACTCTTAAAGAAGCAAATGAATGGTATAGGTCAGGTAGAGGCGAGCCATTGTTTGCTGATATAAATAAGATTGATTTTAGTAGTTATGTTTCTTTGGGTGAAAAGTATGTAGGAAAAACATATGTCATCAACTTGCTTAATGGTAAATCTAAAATCAATGATGGTCTTGTGTATGGGAAGATAGTTGTCAAGCGATACCCTAATCATGGCATTAGGGCTTACAGTGATCGTTATGATTTCGATATTAAGAGACCGTATCTTCTACATATAGGCAGGAACATTCAAACACATATTGGTGCAAAGGTTGCTGGCAAAGGGACTGATTTTAATATCAATATATATGGTGAAAAGAAATTAAAACCATTTTTGCCATGGATAAAATAATATATAAATTATCCTTTGTGTTAATAGCTATCATATTATGTATTTGTGAATTATGTTCAACTGATAGGATTAGCTTGGGCAATGGATATTTTTTTTACAAGGAAAGGAATGACATTTTAGGCAACAAAATCAATGGCATTCCACCCACCGTTAAATATTATTGGAAAGATCGTCAGTATATTGTTGTCAAGCAACGCCCTAAGTGGCCTCCAGAAGCCATTTATGGTACTATAGATTACCCTAATGGTTATGAAATGGATTATTACTGGGTGATAGATAAAACTAACGATACTGTTCAAGGTCCATTGGATTCAGCAGCGTTTTACGGGTATATTCAAATGAAAAATATCAAATGTGAGTTGAAATGATGGGGAGCTTTTGTAAGGTTCCGCACAATCTACGAGACCATCTCGGCAGCGTCAGGGCCGTGGTGGACGCTTCCACCGGCGCCGTCATCGAGCGCAACGACTACCTCCCGTTCGGTATGAGACGCACCACCGCCAATACCACCCCCGGAACGACATCCGGATCAGAGGTAAATTCGAACCGCTGGTTCTTCTCCGGAAAGGAGTCACAGTCCTTCTTGAGCGCGGACATCCCCCTCCTCGACTTCGGTGCCAGAATGTATGACCCGACCACCGCCCGCTGGACCGCCATTGACCCGATGGCAGAGGAGTACTACAGCGTAAGTCCGTATGCCTACTGCATCGGTGATCCTATAAAAAATGTGGATATCTTAGGCCTTAGACCGATATACTCTACTGAGGGCCATTTATTGGGAACAGATGATGGTGGAATTCAAGGTGAGCAAATCATTAACAGCTGTCACGGACGATTAGGGTTGGGGCGATGAGGCGCTGGACAGGGGGGATGTCTTGGGGCTTGTTCTCAATTACGTCAATCAAGGCTTGGGATGCAAGGCGACCAATCTCAGAGAGGGGCTGTTCGATGCGGGTGATGGCGGGATCGAGGAAGTCAAGGAAGCCGTTGTTGTCGAACGAAATTATCCCCACCTGCTCTGGGACCTTGATGCCAAGTTCGCGGAAAGCGCGGATGGCGCCAAGCAGGATGGTTGATGAATATGCAAACACAGAGTCAAAGGCTTCGCCCTCACTGAATATTCTCTTGACCTGATCGTAGCCGTTCTCGACAGAGAATGCGTCACCTACGATAGCATATTCAATTTTTTTGTCACTATGGGCCGCTATCGCGTCCTTGAATCCCCTGACGCGCTCCATTGAAGGAGTTGAGTCCTCAACACCTTGAATTGAGAGGATGTTGCGGTAGCCACGGCCTATGAGATATTCCGTTGCCATGTAGCCTCCAACGTAGTTGTCCGTGCAGATGTAAGGCAAATTAGTGTTCTCATAGTAACGGTCAATCAAAACTGTAGGAATGCTGCCTGTGATTGCATCAGTTATTTCCGATGGATTACCGACAGGCACTGCTATTATGCCGTCCACGCTTCTGGAACGGAACATCTGAAGCGAACTTTCAAAATCTTTTTGGTTCTCCAAAGAGTCGGCCAACAATGTGTGATAGCCGGCAAGCTTCAAATTCTCAATCACGGTACTTGCCAATGTGGCGAAAAATGGGTTGTCAATGCCTGGCACCGTAAGTCCGATCGTGTAGGTACGGCTGGTCCTGAGCCCCTGAGCAAGCAGATTCGGAGTGTAGTTCACTCTTTTAGCCTCTGCCTTTATGATGTCAATTGCCTTTTGGCTAATCCTCGACCTCTGCGCTTTCCCAGAAAGGACTCTAGAGACAGTAGAGACAGAATAACCTGTCTGCTCGGATATGGATTGGATAGTGTTTTTGCGCATAATCTATGTGTATGGCGGCAAAGATAGGCATTTTTAGCCGAAGCAACTGTTATGTGAAGGAGATTTATGGAATATTTAATCAATCCTCTTCGCTGTAATCTTCCTAGGAGAATCCTCTAACATGGAAAACGGTGGTCGGCTGCATCCTGCTGCTTGCGGGAAGTCTGGTGATGATATTGTAAAATCTCTTAAAGAAGTAACCTATCAATTCTGTCTATTGTAATCAGATGAATACTACCTTATGTATCTATTCATCATATTATTTAGATTTTTAGAATTTTACAATAAATAATTTGGTGTTTTAAAATGTTTTATATATTTTTGCTCTGTTACAAATAATATAACATTATGAAAAAAATAATTTTCCTAACCATTCTTATCGCTGCCATAGCGCTTGTTTCTTACACATCAAGAGGTAATTCCTCCCTAGAGAGGTCAAATGTTGAAGCACTCATAAATAGTCAGGTAGTAGATATTCCTTGCATAGCTTCTGTTTCTGTATGCTCTTTTATCATAGCAGATACTTCCGGAGCTGAATTTAACGCTGAGACTCCTGGATTCAAAAATGTATATTAATAAACATGATCTCCATAAAAAGGATTATAGCCATAGTTACCACGACTATGGCTTTTGTGTCATGCAATGATCATGGCACATCAACAGAATCTGCGACTTATCTCCACGGACAAGAATTTACAATCGAAGACGGTGATTTGTACGTCTCCGATTTTCTAGCATTGTCAGACTCTATGATAGTATTCAAATCGTATGACAACAGGGGAAATGTGAAGGTTTTCAAAAGAGATGGCATGACTATTTCAGAAAGTTACATGCTGTTCCGAAAAGGACGTGGAGAGCAAGAAATTAATTTTGCAATATCAAAATATCATGACGGTACCGTCTTTGTGTTCAATAAGTTCGGGCGCAACGGAATAGACAAATTCTTCAAAGCAAGAATCAATGTTGAAGAACCTCAATCATTGATAATCAACAGAACCGATTGGTTAAATGACATTCAAACATTCGGTGATTTCATACCTATAAGCGACAGTACCATAATAGCGATAGCTGGAAAATGGAAAGAAAAAGAACTGATTAGCCTTATTAACATATCAAATAAAGAAAGAACCCCTATTAAATTTTGGCCAGAAGATAGGCAGGAAGCACCTACGCAGAACAAACAGGTCTTATACTCTACCAACGCTCAGATTTGCATGAATGCCGAAAGGACAAAATTAGTGTACGCCTGCGGAGAAGGAAAGTACCTTGACATCATGACAATAGAAGGCATGAATATAACCGGGCACAATGTAGTTCTCGACATTCTTCCAGAGTATAGCTATGATGGAAGAAACATTATTCTAAAGAACAAAGACTATCGCGGAATAAAAATAGCGGCAACAGGAAACAAAATATATGTCACCTACTCAAATCCTGCTGAAGACAGAGACTATAAGGGATTCCCTTGGTATTTCACCGATGTTATCGATGTTTATGATTGGGATGGAAATAAGTTGCAACGTTATGTAACAGACCAACCGTTCTATACTTTCAGCGTGACCGATGACGATTCTGAAATATTCGCATTAACTCAAGACAATGATTCAAAAGAAACTGTTCTCAAGCTCTACAGTTTGTGATTTATTCTTAATCACTAAAGGCGTAACACTAATATTCCTTTTGACAATACTTATCAGTTGTAACAATATAAAGACAACTAGGATCGTTAAAGCGTTCAAGCAAGAAATAATAGTGATGCCTAATGAAATGATTAAAATAACCGATGGCACTATTTCATCTATAAAAAACTACACCTTTGAGACAAGAACTCTAATACAGTTTTACGATGAGTCAGACTGTTCATCCTGTACAATCTCACATTTATCAGATAATATCGCGAGGTACAAGTATCTTTCAGATTCAACAAATTGTGATGTTGTTATTCTTTTCTCGCCATTGGCAGATGATGTGCAGGATATATTGGCTGACATCATAGACTGTGGATTCGAATATCCGATTTATTTGGATCAGTACGGAGAATTCAGCAAGCTGAATCCAATTATTCCACAAGATAAAAAATTTCATAGTTTTACGGTCAATAGAGACGGGCAACCAATCTTCATAGGGAATCCTCTCAATAATCAAAAACTCTGGGAGATTTTCATAAAAACCATTGAGGAGGATTATGACTCATCAAAGAAGTAAGAGAGATAACTCTCATCATAAAAGCATTATGTCCGGCAAAAGACAACCTTTGCCGGACTGATGATAATTGAAAACTGTTTCTTATCTAGCAGCGACCTTGCCTAGGAAGCACTGGATGGTGTTCTCCATGAGGCAGCAGATGGTCATCGGGCCGACGCCACCGGGGACGGGGGTGATTACGGAGGCTTTGGGCTCTACGGAGGCGAAGTCAACGTCACCACATAGTTTTCCGTTTTCATCCAAATCCATACCCACGTCGATCACTGCGGCTCCGTCTTTGACCATGTCTCCGGTCACGAATTTTGCGCGACCTATGGCCACGACAAGGATGTCGGCTTGACGGGTGATTTCGGGAAGATTCTTTGTCTTTGAATGGCAGATGGTTACTGTGGCGTTTCTGTCAAGCAGAAGCTTGGTGATCGGAAGACCTACAATCTGACTACGGCCAATCACGACGGCGTTCTTGCCAGCGATTTCGTAATTGGCGTCCTCAAGGAGTCTGATGATGCCCATCGGGGTGCAAGGGACAACGCAGGAAGAGTTCGGTCTCTTCTGCCAAAGGGCGGCCGTGTTGAGCGGATGGAATCCGTCCACATCCTTGGACTGTGCGATGGCCTCTATCACTTTCGGCTCGCTGATCTGCTTCGGGAGAGGAAGCTGGACAAGGATGCCGTCAACGGTGTCGTCAGCGTTGAGTTCAGCGATCTTGTCAAGAAGTTCCTGCTCAGGAGTGTCAGCGGGCATCTTGACAGTGGTATTTTTGATTCCTACCACATCACAGGCCTTGGCCTTGTTTCTTACGTAGGTCTGACTGCCTAGATCATCTCCGACTAGGATCACAACCAAGTGAGGCACTCGGCCATACTTTGCAGGGAATGTGGCCACCTGCTCGGCCATTTGGGCCTTTAGACGGGCCGCAAGGTCTTTTCCACTTATGATCATTGTGTATAAGGTTTATTATTGTTTTGCTGGCACTTCGACAAGCTCAGTGACCGGTGTAATTTAGGCTCAGTGACCAGTGTTGATGGTCGCTTCGACAGGCTCAGCGACCGCAGGGTAAGCTTTTCGAGGCATTACAAGTGGTTGCTGAGCTTGTCGAAGCACCTATCTAAAGTACAAGATGTCCGATGTCGGAACGGTAGAAGAGATTGTCGCAATGGATTTTGCGTACAGCGGTGAGGGCTTTGTCGCGGGCCTGGCGAAGGCTCTCACCGGAGGCGACAACCATTAGGACACGTCCTCCGGATGTCACAAGAGACTTCTCACCGGACTGTGGATCAACGACTTCCTTGGTTCCCATCTGATAAACCTTGACAGACGGATCAGCCAAAGCGTCCTCCAAACCGCTGATCTTGAAGCCTTTCTCGTAGGAGCCCGGATAGCCTTTCGAGGCCATAACGAAACCAAGGGTCGGTTCGTCTGACCATTTAATCTCAGGCATCAGCTGCGATGAAGGAATCTTGACACCCTCAGTGGAATCCGTCCCTTCCGGAGCGTTCACAAGCCTGCCACCATCAGTAATGGCACAGAAGATTTCGAATATGTCGGACTCTAGACGAGGCAGAACCACCTCAGTCTCAGGGTCTCCGAAACGGCAGTTGAACTCGATCACCTTGATCCCTGATGGAGTCTTCATCAGACCTCCGTAAAGCAATCCCTTAAACGGACAACCTTCGGCGACCATCGCGGCTGCGGTCTTCTTCATGATATGCTCAAGGGCATATTCCTCATCCTCAGCGGTAATGATCGGGACTGGTGAATATGCTCCCATGCCGCCCGTGTTAGGACCTTTATCTCCCTCGAACGCCCTCTTGTGGTCCTGGGCAACGGCCAGAGGAAAGACTTCCTCTCCGTTCACAAAGCACATGAACGAGAACTCCGGGCCGGTGAGATATTCCTCGACAACGACCTTGCCCTTGCCGAACTTGTCATCCAAAAGCATGTCCTTAAGAGCCGCCTGGGCATCCGAGAAAGTCTCAGGAATGACCACGCCCTTGCCGGCAGCCAAACCGTCATATTTCAGAACTATCGGGAAGGTGTGTCTGCTGACATATTCAATGGCATCATCGTAGTTGTCGAAGGTCTTGAAGGCTGCGGTCGGGATGTCGTATTTCTCCATCAGCTGCTTGGCGAAGTCCTTGCTGGACTCGAT
>DBKH01000048.1 GCA_002297815.1 Bacteroidales bacterium UBA755
TGACCGAGACGATTCCGCAGCCTTCCTGGCCGCGATGCTGGAGTGCATGGAGACCGTAGTAGGTCACCTCAGCAGCGTGAGGGACACCCCAGACTCCGAACACCCCGCATTCTTCTTTAAGTTCCTTTGAAAACATATTCCTTTCGCGGACTAAAGCACAAAGATAGCGAAATATTCGCCTTGGGGCAAAAGAAAAAATGCATCCAAGGGCCTAGACACTACCCATAAATGTCCCGGAGCACTGCCAGGGAGCGGACGTTGACGGAGGATTCGGTGTGGTGCTCGATGTATTCAGAATGCTAGATTTATCCAAACATGGCAAAATCATAGGCACTTTGGATAAAATCAATATTGCACAACAAATTGATTATTCGTATATTTGCACCAATAATTGATGCAGAAACAATGGATAAAATTATCGGAAGAGAAGCAGAATTGAATCTAATCGCCAAGTACCATGACAGTAACCGCCCGGAATTCATCGCATTATACGGCAGACGCCGGGTGGGCAAGACTTTCATCGTACGCATTTTCTTCAAGGATAAGTTCGATTTCTTCACAACCGGCATTCTTGAAGGCACCTACGAAGAAGAGTTAAAATGCTTCTGCGATTCATTGAAGGAATATGGATACAAAGGGAATGTCCCTAATAACTGGCTGGACGCGTTCTCAGCTTTGGCAAGCCTGACCGCAAAAGCAAAACGTAAAAAACGATGCGTTATCTTTTTGGACGAGATTTCATGTTTCGACACTCCCAACTCCGGATTTATCAGAGCTTTGGGCCATTTCTGGAATCAGTACGCCTCAAGGCAAGACAATGTGTTTTTGGTCATCTGTGGGTCAGCGACCTCATGGATCACCAAAAACGTCCTTAACAATAAGGGCGGTCTCCACAACCGAAAGACGCACGAAATTCATCTTCATCCGTTTAATCTCGCAAAAACAGAACGTTATTTCGTATCGCGCAAAGCCAAGTGGAGTCGCCTGTCAATCTTACAAGCCTACATGGTACTGGGAGGCATCCCCTATTACCTGAATATGTTGGACATGGATGAGAGTCTCCCGTCCAATATTGATCGCCTGTTTTTCTCAGAAGATGCACCCATGCGAAACGAGTACCGCCGATTATACCGATCGGTGTTCAAGAGTCCGGAAAGGTATATCGACATCATCAAAGCTCTGGCAACCAACAAATCAGGAATGACACGAACCGAGATCTCAGATGCCACTCACATTGATTCTGGCAGTGGTTTGTCGGAAATGCTGAGTGACCTTGTAGCCTGCGACTTCATTCGCAGCTACCGCAATGGTCTGAAAAAGAACGGGGAGTTCTATCAACTGATGGATTTCTACACACTCTTTTATCTCCAGTTCTGCGCAAACCCAAGTACGGACCGGAACTATTGGAAGAACACGTTGAATTCTCCAATCCAGAACACATGGTATGGACTTTCCTACGAACGGGTATGTCTGGCACACATCCATGAGATCCTACAGGCGCTACATCTAGACACCATACACACCGAATACTACTCGTTCCGCAGCAAAGTAACCTCTCCAAAAGTTCAGATAGACCTTATCATTGACCGGAGTGATGACTTTATTGATCTCGTTGAGATAAAGTATTCCCGCACAAAATACGAAATGACAAAAGAAGAAAGGGAAAAAATTGAGCGACGTGTCTCAAGTTTCATCAGTGAGACCAAAACCAAGAAAGGCATCCAGACAGTCCTGATTACGACTCTCGGCTGTGAGCTGAATCTACATTCCGATGTGTGTCAGCGATTTCTGAGTTTAGATGATCTTTTTGCATAACTCTCATCTTATCCAAAACGTTTGTTTCCTGAGGTTGTTTGGATTAAGTCAGAGCCCCCAAAAGCCCTACCCATAAATGTCCCGGAGCACTGCTAGGGAGCGGACGTTGACGGAGGATTCGGTGTGGTGCTCGATGTATTTTAGGATGCACTCTGCGATCTCGTTGCGGTCGGAGCCTCGTAAGGGGAGCAGCATTGCCTCTGCGAACGGACTGGTTAGCAGTGACTTGATGTGGTCAAGATGTTTTCCGGAGAAAGGGGCTAGGCCGAGAGTGTCCGGATTGAAGCCGAGGACAGCGCATAGTTCCAGCAGGAACCAGAGGTGGAAATTGGCGAAGTCACTCTGGAGGGCGTCCAGTGTCAGAATAGTCTTCTTCAACCAATCAGTCAGCCCTTCCTCGTTAGTCTGATCCTTTATCACACGAAAGAGAACCTCACTCATGAAGAGTGTCATAGTGTTTTTATGAATATTCCCACGAATCCCCACTAGAGAGTTGACACTGACGAAGTTGCGGGCGAACCACAAATCCGACTTCGGATTCTCGGTGACTTCTGCCTCTAGAATATTCAAGGGCAAGAAAAGCGCCATTGCTGTCTTAGGACTCACCTTGACAAGGAAGCCCCTCCTTCCATATTCCCGACTGATGGTGTGGAGGACAATGGAATTTTCACCGACTTTGGTGTGGCCGATGACTATGAGCTCAGCCTTTTCGCGCATTTGGTGACTATTATAATAAGTTGCCGCTTACTTAGCAATCGCAAAAATTACCGCTTATTGAGCCATTGTGCCATCGCTCTAAGGGCCTTACCTCGGTGCGAGATCTCATTCTTCTGTTCCTCGGTGATGTCGGCAGCGGTGAGTCCGGGATATTCGTCCGGAATGAAGATCGGGTCGTAGCCGAAGCCTCCCCTGCCGGATTTCTCACGGGCGATCGTGCCCTCCATAGTGCCCTCGAACTGGTGGACTTCTCCATTCAGGATGAGGGTCACGACACTGCGGAAGCGAGCCCTGCGGCTGACATCCTGACCAGTTGCTTCAAGTTTGGAGAGTTCCAAGAGCACTTTGTCCATATTCAGGTTGAAGTCTTTGGACGGTCCAGCGTAGCGTGCCGTATAGACTCCAGGGGCTCCTCCCAACGCATCCACTACCAGCCCCGTGTCGTCCGCGAAGCAGTCGCACCCCTTTCTGTCATAAATGTAACGAGCCTTCTGGAGCGAATTCTCCTCCAATGTCTCCCCTGTTTCCGGGATGTCCTCAGTGATCCCGAAATCCGCTGGAGTCACCAGCTCAAATCCTTCCCCTAAAATCTCTGAAGCCTCCCTCAACTTACCCCGGTTACCCGTCGCAAAAACTATCTTTGTCATGTTCACTAAAAAACTAAACTTACGCAAATATCCGCAGAATGCATTATTTTACCAAATTTCAATTTGATTTTGTCCGGGCAAAAGCCTCATGGCCGGAGAAAGCAGCGGATTACGGCAATATGTCCGATAAAAGAGTGGTCAGACCGGATAAAAAACACAAAACAGCTTCTGAGATAGGCATATCTTTCGGAAAATACTTAAATTTGCAGGGTTGGCACGGGTGTTGCGCCCGTGTGTTGGCTTTTTAGCCATGAAGGCGGGATTATTCAAGAATATATTCAAGGAATATGAAGATTAAATCATTGATAGCGGTATCGTTGGCAGTAGTGGTCAGCACCGCAGCATTCGGACAGTCACAGAGCTTCAAGCTCGGCAAATGGACTGAGATTCAGAACTCTATACTCAAAGAACTCAACAGGTCTTATGTTGACTCGCTGCCGGTAGACAGGATCGAGAGGGCAGGCATTGACGCGATGCTGGAGAGTTTGGATCCTTACACGGTTTACATTCCGGAGGAGGAAAACGAGGATCTGATGATGATGATCAACAAGTCGTACGGTGGCATCGGAGCAATCATCTACAAGCCGGAGAAAGACGGGAACGTCATCATCAACGAGCCTTACAAGGGATCACCGGCCCAGAAGTACGGACTGGCCTGCGGAGATGAGATCATGGAGATCGACGGGGTCAGCACCCACGGACTTACCAGCCAGGAATGCTCCGACAGGATGAAGGGGAAGCCGGGCACCACAGTAAAATTCAAAGTGTTGAAGGTTCGTTCCAAGGAAGTGACAGAGATTGTTGTAACCCGCGAGAGGATTCATCTTCCTGACATTGAATATGCCGGGATGCTCAACGACACGACTGGGTACATCTACCAGAGCGGATTCACTGAGAACGTCTCCGGGGAGCTCCGCAATGCTTTCCTAAAGCTCAAGGGTCAGGGGATGAAGAAGTTGGTCCTCGATCTTCGAGGCAACGGGGGCGGTTTGATGAGCGAGGCAATCAACATCGTGTCTCTCTTTGTGCCGAAAGGGTCGCTAGTCGTCTCCTCGAAAGGTCAGGCAGCCGGGACAGAGATGCAGTACAAGACCACCTCAGAACCACTTGACACCAAGATTCCGATCATCGTGATGGTGGATTCAGGCTCAGCATCGTCCTCCGAGATTGTGACCGGAGCCCTTCAGGACCTTGACAGAGCCACGGTTATGGGCACGAGAACCTTCGGCAAGGGACTTGTCCAGAGCATACGCCCGCTCCCTTACAACGGCCAGCTCAAAGTTACCACAGCGAAATACTACACCCCGTCAGGACGCTGCGTCCAAGCAATTGACTACTCACACCGAAACGAAGACGGAAGCGTTGGGTATATTCCTGACTCTCTGACTCATGAGTTCAAGACAGCCCACGGCAGGACGGTGCGCGATGGCGGTGGAATCACCCCAGATGTCAAGATCGATGGACACGACTACAGTCGCCTGACATTTTCTCTCGTCTATTCAGGAATCATCCAGGAATATGTCCTCGACTTTGTCCGTTCACACTCTTCAGTAGAAGAGGATTTCCACCTCTCAGACAAGGATTGGGCTGATTTTGTGGCCTTTGCCAAGACCAAGGACTTCGACTACCGCTCCAGTGCCAAAACCTACTTCGACCGAATGAAGAAGGAACTGGAAAAAGACGGACTTTCAAAGAATATGTCAGCAGAACTTGACGCCCTCCAGAAAGCCCTAGAAATGGACAAGGAAACTTTCCTGAAGCTCAAGAAAGACGAGATAGTCCCGTTCATCGAGGAAGAAATCGCAGTCCGCTACTACTTCCAAGAAGCCAGCATTAAAATCCGTCTCCGCTACGATGACCAGCTTCGGAAAGCCCTCGCCAGCCCGATGATTGAGGTCAAATGAAAACCGCACGCAAAACACTTTTAGTCTTGGTGGGGATGCTTGCATTCTGTCATGTTGACATATCTCAGGAAATCAAGCAGTTCAAAGCACATGAGATCAGTGTAGGAGTCGCACAGAATATCTCGGCCTATACGGTGGAATAGGCTATAGGTTTTAGCAACGTGAAATAATGTCACTAGAATGGCTTGGCTTTATTAGTGCTCTACGGCCTTGTCTGTCTGTTCGTTTTGGGCGAGTAGGGCTTTGGCTGCATCGTAGTCAGCAGCATTGACCTTGACCTCGATAGGATCGACATAGTTCAGGGAAACATAGGAGGAATTCTCCCCGAACACAGCGGCAGGGATGCCGTTCTCATTGAGCATACCCGCTGTGATGTGGGCGCTCATCGCATCGTTAAACTTAGCGACAGTCTTGAAATCTTCTGCCATAATCATTGAATATTAAAGGATTGAACCTATGCCTAGTGGGGTACCACAGTGCCCGCGGGCATATTCATTACTCTTCGTCCAGTACGCGGAATTTGTACTCCAGGCCGCCTACAATTCGTACCACTTCCTTAGTAAGTCCCTCGACCTCGAAACCACCGAGTTCGCGGGTCATCGTGATCCTGTCCTCGAACATCTTGAAAAGGGCACTGAACTTTGAACGAAGGCGGAATGTCATGTTCTCGCCTTCTTCGCTTTCCAGACGGTAGCCACGCGCCTCCATATATTCAATAATCCCGCCACGGATGTCAGAATATTCTCCTTTTATCATTGCTGACCTTTTGATGAACCCGAATCGTGGGTAGAACGCAGACACGAAAGCGAATAACAACGCAATCTGCCACAATGATTTGTAGCCACCTCTGAACATCAGGCTGACATCTGCCTTGACGGCTCCGATGAGCACAAGCGCGGTCATGATGATCACAAACAAGAATGTGAAATAGAAAAAGTATTTGACGGCTCTGATAAAATATTTCATAATAGTCCGATTTTTGTAATAGTTCGATTTTTGCTAACCAAGCAAAGATATGAATTTGTTTTGTTATTTTTGTGTCATTAATCATTAAATCGAACAACTATGGCAGAAATAGATCCTATCCAAGAGCGTCGCGAACGCGAAGAGCAGGAAAGAAAGAATGAAAGCCTCAAGAAGACGATGTGGGCTCTTGTGGCTGTGGCGGTGCTTCTTGCCGCAGGACTTGCCTACATTTGGTTCTCAAAGTCCAGCCTTGTGAAGGACCTTAACGCTGAGAAGGATGATCTTACTCAGCAGATGATTGCTCTCAAGGGTGACTATGACAGCCTTTCATCTGACTACGCTTCAATCAACAGTCAGTTGGATTCTTCAAAGGAAGAAGTAAATCAACTCATTGAGAGAATCCAGAAGACCGAGGCAACGAACCGTAGGAAGATGCGTCAGTACGAGAAAGAGCTCGGAACTCTACGCAGCATCATGAAGAACTACATCGTTCAGATTGATTCCCTCAACACATTGAACCACAAACTGACGGCTGACGCTGCCGCTGCACGTCGCGAAGCTGCTGAGAGTCGCGCTGAGAATGCTGACCTTAAGGGACAGGTAGAAAACCTTTCCGGTCAGGTAGCGGCTGGTTCCGTGATCAAGTCCAGAGGCTTGAGCGTGGCTGCCTACAATGGCTCCGACAAGGTGACTGACAGAAGCAGCAGAGTTGTAAGGCTTCTTGCTTCGTTGAGCCTTGTTGAGAACGATTTGGCACCGAAAGGCCCGGTAAGAGTCTATCTGAGGGTAAAGGATCCAGGAGGATTCCTACTAACCAATAGTACTCAGACCTCGTTCTCTTTCAATGGTCAGACACTGGTGGCTTCGGCCTCTAGAGAGGTGGATTATGAAGGCAAAGAGGTCGATCTTAGCATCTACCTCAATGACATTCCATCCTATCAGGCAGGAATTTACACGGTCGAGGCTTACACCTCTCAGGCATTCCTCGGCAAGACCGAACTGTTGCTAAGGTAAATCCCGTGATCTACCTTCATGTTCCTTTCTGCGGCAGTTTCTGTACCTACTGCGACTTCTATTCGGAAATATGCCGAAGCAGCCAGGCGTTCAATGATTATGCGGACGCTGTCATCGGAGAGATCAATTCCCGTCAGAAGGAACTATCAATGAATATTTCCGCTCCCAATGCGGTCAACACTCTTTACATAGGAGGAGGCACCCCATCGGTGCTTCCTCTTGATGTTTTAGCCCGGATAGTCAGGGCTATTGCGTTGTCAGAGGCACCCTTCGAGGAGTTTACCGTAGAGGTGAATCCCGAAGACATAGTGGAAAAAGGTTCTGAATATGTCCGCGGGCTGCTTGCCATTGGCGTGAACCGGATCAGCATGGGCGTCCAGTCGTTCGATGACGGGATTCTACGCTGGATGAACCGAAGGCATGATGGGACTCGCGCCATCAAAGCTTACCGGATTCTTCGTGAGTGCGGAGTCCGGAACATCAGCATTGACTTGATTTTCGGGATTTCTCAGTTGACGGATGAGATCTGGAAAGACACGATTGAAGAGGCCTTGGCTCTTGCTCCAGAGCACATCTCGGCCTACCAGTTGTCAATCGAAGAAGGGAGTGCTCTTGCCAAGATGGTCTCTGATGGACGCTATGTTGAGGCTTCAGATGAACAATGCCGCAGGCAGTACAATTTTCTGTGCTGTACTCTAAAACAGTCCGGTTACCATCATTACGAAATCTCTAATTTCGCAAAGCCCGGCTTTGAAGCCGTCCACAATAGTGCCTACTGGAGAAGAGTTCCGTACATCGGACTCGGTCCTGGCGCACATTCTTTGATTGGTAATGTCCGCTCATGGAACAGTCAGGAACTTCCACACCGGGCATTAAACTGTGAGCCTCTATCTGATGCACCCTTAAAGTTAAGCAGGAATCAGGACAATCTGACAACATATTCAAGAAGCTTTGAAACCCTTTCAACCGAAGACATTCGTGTCGAGAAGATAATGCTCTCCCTTCGTACAGACAAGGGCATGGAAGCCACGGAATTATATTCATTGGCAGAGCGCTATGCAGTGGATTCTCTTTTGATGGAAGGCGCACTTGAGAAGATTGGCTCCCGAATCCGAATCTCAGAATCCCATCTCTTTGTCTCCGATGAGATTATCCGCGAACTGATCTGAGTTTTTACTGCTTCTTACTTGATCTTGCGGTAGAAAGTGCCGCTTTGGCCCTTTATGTGATATTCTTTGGTTGTGTTCCAGGTCTCACCGCTGTGGTAAATGCGATTCTGGTCGCTCGTACTGACATATTCATTGCCGAACTTATCCACAAACGTTCCTCCTTGAGAAGAAGCGCTGACCCAGCCTGAGACTCCACCGACAATGGCACCGATTATGGCAAGCACCGCCAAAACAGCGAGAGCGAGCCACCAGAAATTTTTTATTACGAATATTCCGAGGCCCAGCGTTGGTGCGACAAGCATCAATCCGGTGACGATGCAACCCGTTGCCTTCAGCCAGCCTACAGGGCACCCGAAAAGGCCATCAAGGACTACCAAGTAAAACGAGGACACTGTCATCAGCGCCAACGCGCCAACGTAAACCAATGCCAATGAATATTTTAGAACGCTCTCGTCCATCATCTCATGTGAGCAGATTTCTCTAATCGTTGGCATAGCTTTATCCACGGACAAAGCCAGTCCGGCAGCAGCCACAAGCAGAACTAAGAAACGGAGGGCTGCACGCCATCCGTCTTTTTCATAAAATACACTTCCCCATGTTGTCAAGACAGCGCAGACAAGCGAAATGATAAGAAATAAAAATGCTTCGGTCATAAGTTTACGTGTTGTTCTCGACTCAAAGATAGGAATATTCTAGATAGTTTAGAAATGTCACACACAGAATCACCTCTCAGCGAGGATCTTCTTGGCAGCGAAAGAGAGTGCCTCGTAGAAATCTTGGCCATAGACCGAGATAAGGGGCTCGCGGAGAAATTCATAGACATGGATGCCCTCGCGGTGGCCTTTCTCGTAGGCATCCTTGCATATTTCCCAACGATGTAGGTTGAGTGCCTGGCCACCACCGGTGAGCTTGGTCACGCGGATTGGGTAAAGCCAGCAGGACTGCGGCTTGCGGAACTTGCAGGTGGCTTGAAAGAAGCATCTCTCGATGGAACAGAAGCAATTTCCCTTCTCGTCGAAAGTGGTGTAGGCACATTCCTCGGTCTGATCCACAACGGGGGTCACGATGTCCCCGTCACGGTCGATGGAGAAAAAACCTTCCTTGTCAATCTGAGCGCGGCCTTGAGGCCTCATCAGTTTTGAATATACCGGATAATTATCCTCTAAAGGCTCCAGTTCTGACTCCTCCAAAGGAGCTCCGCTGTCCCCTATTATACAGCAACAGCCCTTGCAGACAGCATAGTCACAGGCGAAATATTCAGTTACAACATCCTCAGACACAAGGACATCTCCGATTTGGATGATGGTTCCAAACTTATTGTTTGACGACATATTCAATTCTCATTCCTTCGGACAGAGCTCCGAAGATTTCTTTCACCTTTTCGGCAGAAACGCTGCCGATTCTATTATTGTAATCTGTCAGCACGTCTTTTCCTCCGGAGTAGCGCATTAGAACCGCGTCCACATAGTTCTTCGGATCAGAGAGATATGTTGAGTAGCTGTTGACTAGCAGAGACTTGCATGAGGCGAGTTCAGCAGCATCAATCTGGCTTGACAGAGTCGTTTCAATCACCTTTCTTGCCGCAACCAAAGACCTCATCGGATGCTCCGAACCGCTTGCCACGCCATAAGGAAGGCCTTCTTCTGGCACAGGTAAACAAGTAAAAATCAATTCCAAAGCTTCCTGAGGCCAGATGCTGAAACGATCCTCCATCTTGACACTGAAACCATACTCTGCCATCACTCCTGTCAAACGCCTCTGAAGTGCAAGACTAGCTACCTTGAAAGCCATGTAGTTCTCGGTTGTGAATGGTTCTGCGCAAGCAAGAGCGACATCAATTTCTACCGGAGTACCAAAACGGGAATAGGTTGTGTGCCCTGTCCTCAACTTATACGGAGAGAACTGGCGTACCGAAGAAGATTTGCTGACCCTGAAACCGCCAAGATACTGACAAAGAATCTTTTGGAGCGATTCTGGCTGCATGTCTCCGACAATGACGAAAACCCCATCGTTTGATCTTATGAACTGATTGTCAAAAAACATCTGCGCATCCTGCATTGTCCTATCTACCAAACCAGAAGGGGTCTTAACCGCTGAATAGTTGTAGTCTTGGTACATCAGGCTGTCCAAATAGGCAGGCTTCAAAGACGCAAGCTCCATCTTTCTCCAAGATTCAAATGCCGAATCCGATTCTTTACGTTGGTTGGCAACCGAAAGTAAAGACTTAAGGACAAGCACGAATCTGTTTGACGGAGCTGAGCCCCACAACCTCAAATCAGAAGTGGAGACAGAACAGTTCATCTCCACATCTTCCGCCCTAAGAGTCTTGAAGAACTCGTTCCCATGCATTCCCGCAATGCTGCAAAGGCCGATCATGTCCGAGAAGAAAGCACCTTCTCCACGCTGAAGATTACGAACAGTTGAGTACCCTCCTTTGATCATAAAGGAATAGTTAAACCTTCCTTTAGTGTCCATCTTCTTGTAAATCACCTTCATTCCATTGGAAAACGACCACATCTGTCCATCGGAAACTGGTTCGGTGGAAATGGATTTGATTTTGACCTTGTTTTTCTCATTCCAGAAGTCCGATGTGTCCTTCTGAGAATTTTTCCAATGATAGGTCGGTTTACCCAACAAAGAAACACCGTTCCAAGCAGAGCGGAACAAAACCGGCCACAGCCATTCGTCATATTCTTTCCCTGTCCATGTCACCGAACAATTGTCCAGGTCTTCCAAAATAGCTGATGCATAGCCATTGAACAACTCCGTTTCCGCTTTGGCTGACATATTCCTAGAAGTGAAAAAACGGGCTTTTGACGCAGGTGATGCGAGATCTGAGCCGTAGAGATAGGAAGAAATGCAACGTTGGACAAGAGCGTCATTGGTCTGAGGCTTCAAGAAAGCATTCAGAACAGCGTTTCTAGCCACTTTATACTCATCTGAACCTATGCCTTTAGAACAGATTTCCGAAAGTGTTGATGCCAATGACAAGGTGGCTGGAATCAATTGACTGTCAGGAATTTTAAGGCATACACAGAAACGTTCGTCACCAATGCAGGAAGAGCTCCCTTCATTGAATGCCTTAATCTCCAACGTTGGAATCTCACGGAAAGTCAAGGTCTCACGAAGTCGGCATAGTACAATTTCTTTTAACGCTCCGGAGAATAAATCCGAGATGAAAGGTTGGATAGTGTTCATCTGGTCTTCCGGTGTCCTTGGGGAGCGAAATTCCGCTGTTACGGAAGCCTGATCAGAAGGGATGAATGAATATTTTGTCTCTTCGGAAGGCCTCCAGACATATTCCTTTTTCTTGTAAATCGGACTGCGCGAAGGCACCATCAAAGCGAAAACATTCATCCGTTCTATGATTGCTGAAGGATTGATGTCACCTGCTATGATGATAGAATGCGGACACGGTTGGGCAGCTATCAAGTCGAAGAGCATGAGAAGTGTGGTGTCAGAGGCCGCTTGGTCAAAGACAGGAACTTCGTCAAATCTAAAGATAGTCACATCTTCTCGAAAAGAAGTGTAACCTTCTGGACGACAGCCGATTCCTTTGCGCGAAAGGAATTTGTAAGGGATTGTCTTGTTGAAGTGAGGCAATGAGGAAAGTTCCTTCCTTGCTGCAAGAGTGTCGTTCACGCCCTTACGCACTAAGGCGAAGTCAGCGACACCCTTCATGGAAGGATTTGTCACCAAATAGTAGGAAATGCCATTTGCGAGGTTGCCCGTTGTGATGTTCTCATCCTTTTGGAGAGCGGGCAGATTCTGTGCTGGCATCATTATTGAAAAACCGAGCAGCACCGAACACAAGACTGATTTGATAAAGTTGCGCATTACTGATACCTCCCGTTTGGACAAAAATAGCCAATATTGTGCAATTGACACAATTTTTTATTACATTTGTGGTTACTGCCTTTAAAAGGAATATAGTTAAACATAATTTTAATACGATGAAAAAGTTTATTCTCGCGATTGCGGCCGCATTTATGACCGCTAGCATGGTGTCCGCTCAGGACATGGCACAAGCTACAGAACTCTACAATAATGGAGCCACAGCCATCTCCTTGAAGAATTGGACCGAAGCACTTGACTGCTTCCAGAAGGCTCTCGAAATGGGTAAGACCATTGGCGCTGACGCTGATGAGCTCGTGGCCAATTGCAAGAATGCCATCCCAGGTGTCGCCCTTGAAATTGCCAAAGATTTGATCAAGGACAAGAAGTACGATGAGGCTGCTGCCAAACTTGACGAAGTCGAAAAGATTGCCACTGAATATGAAAACACTGAGGTTGTTGAAAGGGCAAAGGAACTCGTTCCTCAGATGTGGATGCAGAAGGGTGTTGACGCACTCAAACTGAAGGATTTCGCCACAGCCGCTGACGGTTTCGCAAAGTCTTATGCAATCGACACCACCGCTGGCAAGACTGCACTCTATCTTGGTCAGGCTCTCGGAGCCCAGGGAAAGACCGAGGAGGCCATCGAAGCTTTCAAGCACGCAGCTTGGAACGGTGAGGAAGAAACAGCTAAGGAACAGATTTCCAACATCTACTTAAAGCAGGCCAACGCTGCTTTCAAAGGAAACAAACTTGCTGACGCTGTCAAGGCTGCTGAGAAGGCCAATGAATATGCAGAGAATGCCACGGCTTACCTCATCGCTGGGCAGGCTTCCCAGAAACTCAGCAAGAACGCTGACGCAATCAAGTACTTCGAGAAGTACCTTGAGATCAAACCGGACGCAAAGAACGCTTCTGCCATCACTTTCACCGTTGCTGCTCTCTACCAAGGTGCAAAGAACAACGCCAAGGCTCTTGAGTTCTACAAGAAGGTTCAGGACGATCCTAAGTTCGGTGCTCAGGCTAAGCAGATGATCGCTTCCCTCAGCAAGTAATCAATGGAGTTCCTCGAATTGCTTGCTCCGGCAAGAAACGCTGACATCGGCATCGCGGCAATTGACTGCGGTGCCGATGCCGTGTATATCGCCGGACCTGCGTTCGGGGCGCGTCAGGCAGCCGGAAACTCGATGGAGGACATCGGGAGGCTCACTGAATATGCCCACAGATTTGGAGCGCGCATATTCCTGACACTCAACACTATTCTTTTCGATGATGAACTAACTGAGGCTGAAAGGCTTCTTGCCGGGGCGAAGGCCGCAGGGGTTGACGCCATCATAGCGCAGGACCTAGCGGTCTGGAAACTGACAGACCTGCCGGTCCACGCATCGACACAGTGCGCGATAAGGACTCCGGAAAAGGCAAAGCTTTACGAGAGCCTCGGAGCCTCACGGCTTGTTCTGGAAAGGGAGATGTCTTTGGGACAGATCAAGGCCGTGCGCAAGGCCGTTGACTGCGAGCTAGAGTTTTTCGTGCACGGAGCCCTCTGCGTCTGCTACAGCGGACAATGCTACATGTCAGAACAGATTGCGGGCCGAAGTGCAAACCGAGGGGAATGCATACAGGCTTGCCGGTCGCTCTACGACCTTGTAGATGAATCTGGAAGCGTTTTGGTTCGAAACAAAGCTCTGCTGTCGCTGAAGGACTACAATCTCAAGGACAGGCTGGCGGATCTCGCGGAAGCGGGGATATGCTCGTTCAAGATCGAGGGGCGATTGAAGAACATATCTTACGTGCGGAATGTAGTGCGGGCATATTCATTGGCACTGGATGAATTGGTCGCTGCAAATCAAGGGCTGTACCGCAGGACTTCGTTCGGGCGATCGGAAGGTGGGTTCACTCCTGATTTGGGTAAAACTTTCAACCGAGGCTACACGCAACTGTTTCTGGACGGGAAACGGTCGGTCGGTTGGCCCTCGATGGATGCTCCGAAATCAATCGGAGAGGAGATTGGGACGGTGGTTTCCATCGCTCCAATGCGCCATACCTCTCCAACATGGAATCGTTCTAGTGAAGATGATGTCGCGATAACCGTGCGGCTGAAGAATCCAGCTGAGCGGCTTCAGAACGGGGACGGGTTCTCTTACCT
Source organism: Bacteroidales bacterium UBA755 (assembly GCA_002297815.1). Lineage (GTDB taxonomy): Bacteria > Bacteroidota > Bacteroidia > Bacteroidales > UBA932 > Cryptobacteroides. The sequence goes on from DBKH01000048.1 coordinate 14,213, forward strand.
ATCAGGCCGTGGGGAGATTGTCGGGTTCCGAGGTGATGTCTGCCAGGGAAACCGTATAACGTGCAGGAATGTCGCCCAAGGGCTCTATCCCGGAGCGAAACTGTACCGCAATCTCAGCAGCGCTTTCGAGAAGGAGCTGGAGTCCAACCTGCCGGTCAGGAGGATCCCCGTTGCGGTGGACATTTCGGTCATGGTCACTTCGGCAGGCTCAGTGACCGAAAAAGGTGGATATGTTACTGAAATACACGATTCTGTGACCGGAGAAGCTCGGTCGCTGAGCATGTCGAAGCGACTGGGTGAGCAGACATATTCATTGAGGATCAGAGCTGTGAGTCAAGACGGGCGAAGCGTCACAATGGAGCGCAAAGCGGGAGGCAGCGCAGCGGAGAACCAGGAAAGGATGCGCGGAATGTTCGCGGCCCAAATCTCAAAGGCCACGGGAAGATATTCATTTACCCTCCGTTCGCTTAAGGTTGAGACTCCGGATGGCTCGCTGCCGTTCCTTCCGGCCTCCACACTGAACACAATCAGACGAGACCTCGCTGCCGCCCTAGAAGAGATGCCTTGCAACGCAGTTCCATTGCCAACTGTCCAAGCGGTCAACGTCCCCGGAATCGTCAAAGTCTCTGACAAGCATAAAAACGCCAAATCTCTGTCAGTATGCCAAGACAGTCAGCAAGACAAAAAGCCGATCCTATCGCAAGTCACGGATATTCAAGAATCGGCATCAGACGGCATCCACCTTTCGTATAAAGCCAACATCGCCAATCACATAGCCCGTGAGATGTACCGTTCTCTAGGTGCCACTCAAACAGACGAAGCCTTTGAGATCTCGCACCGCCAAAATGCTGAACTGATGCGCACAAAGTACTGCGTCCGTTACGAACTCGGCCTCTGTCCGATTCTTAAGACAAACGGATTGCAAAACAAAACCGGTCTATCACCCGACACCATTCCAGCACAGGCAAAGCGCAAAGCTCCAACTGGTAACCTATACTTGACCAACAACGGCAAGTGCTATCACCTCTCTTTCGACTGCGTCAACTGTGAAATGATCGTTGCACACTCTTCATCAAGATTATAGTCATGGTCGTCAAGGATCCCGGTGCGACCATAGGGGTTGCGACCGGGATTGTTGAACACTCGAACTTGCTCAGGCTTACAAGAAGCTGAACGTTATACTGACATCACCAAAGCGGTTTGGTTTCCCGTTGTTCTTTTTGAAATAGTTGCTGGAAAGCTTGCCACGCCAGACAAGATCATCATTGCGACGGAAAGGAAGATCAACCTCGAAACCGTAGGATTTAGACTTGATTTTCACCACACCGCTAGCTTTCCATGAGGTCTGCTTCCCCCCGTCATCCTCTATCATCAAAAAGACACATTCTTCTAGTTGGGGTGTCCATTCAGACACAAGCATTGTATTGAATCTCAAAGTCTTGCCGACATATTTCCGTTTCACATTGATCATCATGTCAGTTACAGATGGACTGAACAATTTGAGTTCTTCCTCTGTTTGTGCAGTAAAGCCATCCAAGGAGCCGCACTTGACAAAGAATTCGGATCCACCCGCGAACCAAGAATCATAATTTCTGTGAGCCTTGAACTCTTTCAAGACTAAAGATTTACAATCAGAGTTAGAACGCGTGGTAACGGCAGTGCTTCGTTCTGGATGCAGAACTTCTAACATCTGTGGGGTTAGGTATGCAGCGTCTTCGTTGCGGTTGATTACCCAAACAGGATGATTCTTAGCATATTCCTCATCCACAATTACTTCTCGCACAATCCACAAACCTCCTGGCAATTCTTCGCGAAGATAACCAACATTGCAGCCCTCTTTGAATCCAACACGTGAGACAGAGCTAGCTTCTTCCGGATTGAAAGTGATCACAGGCATAGACTTTCCATCCCAGTCTTCTGAATATGGCCAGTAAATCTGGAGTCCGGAAGCAGAGAGAGCGTCTGTAAATGATTCTGCACGTGTGCTCCATGAGCTTTCTACAGAAGAAAGGAGATTGCGGATTGTACTTGAATAGGTCTTAACGGAACGAGTCTGAAGCAGTTCATCCCCTACTCCAGAACCCGGATCTGAGAACATGCATGCAAAGGTGTACTCTTCATCGTAGCCGTTTGCAGCAGAGGAGTTTACACCATCAAAAACTTCCCTAATGTGTTCTTGGGTTAGAGGCAATTCGGAAAGCATTTTAACAATGTTTTCTGGGGAGAGATCTTTGCAAGTCGGACTCTCTGACTCCACCGTAGCCGGCTTAACAGGGGACGTCCCATCCTGCTCAATTCTTTCACAGGCAGATGACAGTAAGATTGCTGCCATCGCAAAGGCTGGCACCACTGGCGCCACGACCCTTTTACTTGTACTGAAATTCTTCATTTTAAATGAGTTTATAGTTGATAATTCAGCACAAAGTGACACAAAAATAGCCGTGGACACAAAAATTCCACGGCTAATTGTCAAAAGTAGGCTTGGGTGAATGCTCAGAGCCTATTTTGAATAAAAGACAAAGCGATTTTTGTCATAAAAGTCTTTAACGACCTCTGTTTTGGAGAAACCAGCATCGCTGAAAACCTTTGAGGTCTCTAGTCCCAACAGCTCATTAATCTCTGTCATTCCCTTTCCCTCCGAAGCCAGACACTCTTTTGAGATCTTCGCTATCGAACGATAAAACTCAAGCGGATTCTCGTCTTTAACAAACAGAGCCGTTGAAGGTTCAAAGTTAAGAACATTAGCCCTCATCTGTGATTTCTGAGACTCCATAATGTAAGGAGGGTTACTGAGAATCAAATCATACTCCCCCTCCGCGAAAGATTGAGGCTCGGAAAGAATATCTGCCGTCACGAATTTGGGCGGTGTAACTTCATCTTCTTTCTGCTTAATAGCAAAATCCTGTCCCTTAGCGACTTCGATAGCTTTTTCAGAAATGTCCACTCCTGTCACTTCAGCACCAGGAATGTTAAGGGCTACCGTCCAAGCAATACATCCAGAGCCTGTGCAGAGGTCCAAAACCCTAACCGGACGCGCTGATTTGCCATAGGCCTTTCTCATTCTCTGCATCCGCGAACCAATCTTGATTGCCTCTCGGCACAGAAGTTCTGTTTCTGGACGAGGAATAAGCACATCCGGAGTAACTTTGAACCTTAGCCCACAAAAATCAGCGAAGCCAATGACATATTGAACAGGCTCTCCCGAAGCAAGTCTATCCAAGTCCGAGTTTAGTCCTTCCAAGGCCTTGTCCTTGATCTGGTACTCTGGCTCAACAATGTGAGTGTAACTTTTAGTACCGATTCTGCTTTCACACAGCATCAGCACAATGCTACGCGCCTCCTTGGTAGGATAGAGAGGCTCCAATCGTGTAACTCCTTCATTAAGGAAATCCTTCAATAGCATAAGCTCTTAATTTAAAATGTTAGAATTGATTATGAATTTTCTATGATGTTCGTCAGGAAGTCTGTGATGTCAAGACCAGCTGTCCGAATCATCTTAGGAACGAGAGATGCACTTGTCATCCCAGGGATAGTGTTGACTTCCAAGAAATACAGCCCGTCCTCAGCAAGAATGTAATCCATCCTCACCACGCCTGAACAACCAAGGCGGGAGAATATTTTTTTACTTACTTCTTGAATATGCTCGCTCAAGCTATCCTCAATCGGTGCGGGGCAAATCTCCTGACTGTGGCCGTTGTACTTGGCGTCATAGTCAAAGTAGTCGTTTTCGGTGACTACCTGAATCACAGGCAGTGACTTAATACCTTCCGCGTCCGAATAAGCCGCGCAAGTGAACTCACGTCCGGTAATTCCTTGCTCAATAATGACTGACGGTCCTTCGGAAAAGGCAAACTGGATTGCCTCCGGCAAATCTTTAGCCTCTCGCACTTTTGTAATCCCGAAACTTGATCCTCCGTCCGTAGGTTTTACAAACACAGGGAAAGTCAAGTTCTCTACTACTTTGCGGCAAACAGCATCGATGTCCATCCCATTGCGAACGAACACATCAGGGGCACATTTTACAAAATCCACCCCTCGCAGATAGCTCTTGCATGCGAACTTGTCAAAGGCGATCGCAGAGACAAACGCGCTGCAACTGCTGAAAGGAATCCCCAACATTTCGAGATAACCTTGAAGCAATCCGTTCTCTCCTGGAGTACCATGTTGAACGATGTAGGCATAGTCAAAATTAATCTTTTCACCATAGACTTTGACTGAAAAGTCAGTCTTGTCAATTTCCGGCCTGGCACCCTCGGCAAAAGGGATTCGCATGGCATCGCGCTTCTTCATGGCCACAAGTGACCATTTGCCGAAACGTGCAAAAATCTCATAGACATCGTACTTTGTCCCGTCTATGCGTGAAGCGACAAACTCCCCGCTGCGGCATGCGACCTCCCATTCTGATGAGTCGCTTCCATAAATCACAGCAATCCGCTTGTACTTGCCCATATTCCTTAATTATTCAAAATAGTAATCTTCCGTTTTCTGCTGAGCTTCAACTGAGGCATCCTCTTTGCCACCAGTGCAGTTCAAATCTAGACTCACTCCAGCAGGGGCGATGAATCGATCGCTTTCAGAGACTCCTAGAGTGCCATCCTCAACGACCTTTCGCATGAATATTCCCCATGTCGGCAAGGACATGTGCGCCCCCTGGCCGTAGGTAATAGATTGGAAATGAACCTGTCTGTCTTCTGCTCCGGTCCAAACACCCGCAACTAGTGTCGGGGTGTAACCAATGAACCAACCGTCTGCGTTGTCGTTCGTGGTTCCGGTCTTTCCAGCAATCTCGCCCATCAGTTTGTAACGATAACGGAGACGGCTGGCTGTGCCTCCCTGAACTACTCCTTCCATCAGATTGACCATCAGGTAGGCAGTGTTCTCACCTATTGCCTCACGTTTGCGGTTAGTGAACTCGCTGATGACATTGCCTTGGTTGTCTTCTATTCTTGTGACGAAAAGAGGCTCGATATAGACCCCTCTAGAAGGGAATGTGTTGTAAGCGGCAACCATCTCCCAAAGTGAAAGGTCCGCTGGGCCAACACAGAGTGCAGGGACTTCATCTATGTGACTCTGAATGCCCATTCTTCTCATCATGTCTGCCATAGCCTCCGGTCCGAACTGTTTCATCAGATAGGCAGAGATGTTGTTGGAACTGTTGGTAAGGCCCCATTTGAGAGTAACCGTCTTTCCAATCCACTCTTCTTTGTCAGTGCTTCGCGGAGTCCATGTGTTACCATCCGGAAGGACGAAAGTCTGTGGCAGGTTTACAACCTTGTCGCATGGAGTCATACCCTCCTGCATCGCCAACGTGTAGAGGAAAGGTTTGATTGTCGAACCGACCTGACGCTTACCTTGACGTACATTATCATACTTGAAGTAACGGTAGTTCGGTCCTCCAACATAGGCCTTGACATGACCGGTCCCAGGTTCCATCGCCACAAATGCGGTACGAAGTATGGATTTGTAGTAACGGATCGAATCATCCGGAGTCATTGTCGTGTCAGCATAACCTTTCTTGTTATAAGCAAACACACGCATTTTGACCGGTTGCGAGAATGTCTTAAGAATCTGCGCCTCCGACAACCCTTCTTTTTTCAAAGTGCGATAGCGGTCGCTCCAGCGTCTTGCCTGACGCATCACACGATCTCTGGTCTCAGCATCAATGTCATTGGAGAAAGGTTTGTTGGTCTTGCTTCGGAGATCCCTACGGAAATCGGCCTGAAGGTCCTTGATCCTTTCCGCGACAGCCTCCTCGGCATATTTCTGCATCTTGTAGTTGATTGTAGTGTAGATTCTCAGTCCGTCCCGGTCCAGATCATACTTTGAGCCATCAGCCTTCTTGTTCTTCTCAAGCCAACCGTACAGATCGTCTGTAGCCCATGCAAGAGAATCAGCAGAGTAGTCTTCCGCAATGTAATAGTCTGATTTACGAGGCTTTCTGGCATTCATGACACGACGTACCATGTCTCTGAAGTACGGAGCAAGACCAGCATTATGGTCCTGAACCTCGTAGTTCAGTTCAATAGGAATCAGACGCAACGAGTCTCTTTGATCCTTGCTCAGATAGCCCGCTTTCTCCATCTGACCGATGACGAAATTCCTTCTAACCAAAGCTTTGTCAGGGTTAATAGCTGGGTTGTACCTTGTAGGCTTGTTGACCATTCCCACAAGCATCGCACTCTCCTCTACAGTAAGCTCGGAGGGAAGTTTGCCGAAGAACGTTTCTGACGCTGAACGCACGCCATAAGCTCCACTGCCAAAGAATATGGAGTTGAGGTACATCGTCATGATCTCGTCCTTCGTGTAGTCTCTTTCCAATTTGACAGCCGTGATCCACTCTTTCAGCTTGATCCACACCATCTTGGCATGGTATATTCCCGGAATCTTGCGTCCCATGTCCGCTCTCGGATAGAGAGTTTTGGCAAGCTGTTGGGTGATGGTACTTCCACCTCCTTGGCTTGAGTTGCGAAGCAAAATAGTCTTGACAAGAACTCGTCCCAAACCTTTGAAATCGATTCCGGAATGTTTGTAGAAACGCACGTCCTCAGTTGCTACAGCAGCGTGGACTAGATTCGGAGAGATTTCATCATAGGAAACGTAAGTCCTATTCTCAATGTGGAAAGTTGTCAGGATTTCTCCATCTTCAGCGATAACCTGCGTGGCAAGCTTGTTGTCCGGGTTCTCCAAATCCTTGAATGAAGGGATGTCAGCGAAAGCCCAGACTAGGAAGATCATAATAATGAGAAAGAGTACTGGAAACGTGATCAGTATCCAGAACCACTTTGTAATTTTCTTTCGAGTCGCTTCGGTCATAATAAGGACAAATTTATAACAAAATTTGGAAAATTGCCCTCTTTGTGGTTTACTTTGCAGAGTGAAATTACGAACTATCTATGAAATGCTTGTAAAATAGTACAATATGGCAGACAATCTAGTTATCGTCGAGTCTCCGGCCAAAGCCAAGACTATACAGAAATTCCTGGGCAACAATTACCAGGTAAAATCCAGTTTCGGCCACATCAGAGACCTTCAGGATAAGAAACTGAGCGTGGATGTGGAGAAAGGCTTCATGCCTGAATATGTCATCCCTTCAGACAAGAAGAAGGTGGTGGCTGAACTGAAGAAAGCGGTGGAGAGTGCATCTACCGTGTGGTTGGCATCCGATGAAGACCGAGAGGGAGAGGCCATCTCATGGCATCTTTTCGAAACTCTCGGACTAAAGAAGGAGCAGACCAGGAGAATCGTGTTCCATGAAATCACTAAAGATGCAATTGTGAACGCAGTTCAGAATCCGCGCTCCATAGACATGAACCTTGTCAATGCCCAACAGGCTCGTAGAGTTCTTGACAGGCTTGTGGGATTTGAGCTTTCTCCTATTCTTTGGAGAAAGATTCAGCCTAAACTTTCAGCAGGTCGTGTTCAGTCCGTGGCATTGAGACTAGTGGTTGAACGGGAAAAGGAGATTATGGGCTTCAAAAACGAGGCTTATTACAAGGTTGAAGCCATCTTCCATCCGGCAGGTCATCCTGCATCAGTGAAAGTCAAAGCCCTGTTGGACACTAAGTTCAAGACGATTGATGAAGCCCGCGGATTCCTTCAGGATTGCATCGGGGCATCATTCACTGTCTCGGATGTAGGGAAGAAGGAGGCTAACAGATTCCCTACTGCTCCGTTCACGACATCCACGCTCCAGCAGGAAGCAGCAAGAAAGCTGCGCTTCCCGGTGAGCATTACCATGAGAGTGGCTCAAAGTCTTTACGAACGCGGTCTCATCACGTACATGAGAACCGATTCCACCAATCTTTCCACCCTGGCTCTGAGCACTGCCAAGAAATTCATTGTCGAAAATTATGGGCCTGAATATTCAAAAACACGTCAATTCAAAACCCATAGCAAAGGAGCTCAGGAGGCACATGAGGCCATCCGTCCGACTTTCATAGAGAACACGGAGATCGAGGGGACGGCACAAGAACAGAAACTTTATAACTTAATCTGGAAAAGGACTGTGGCTTCGCAAATGGCTGATGCCAAAGTTCTTAACACAACCATTAAGGTGTCATCAGACAAGAGGGCCGAGAAGTTTTCTGCGCAAGCCACGCAGGTGCTTTTTGACGGTTTTCTCAAATTGTACATAGAAGGTTCTGACTCTCCAGATTCAGAGGAAGAGGAGGTAATTCTCCCGGATCTTCAGATTGGAGCCATGATGGAAGAAAAAGGGATTGAGGCCGAATGCAAGTTCACCTCAGCGCCACCGAGATATTCAGAAGCCACCTTGGTGAAGAAGTTGGAGGAACTTGGTATTGGCCGCCCTTCCACTTACGCGCCAACAATAGCCACGCTGACCACTGGACGAGGCTACATCGTAAAAGGAGACAAAGAAGGTAGAAAGGTATCAGTTAACGACTTAGAGTTAAATAACGGCATAATTTCCGAAAAGACCAAGATTGAAACGGTGGGAGCCGAAAGAGGCAAACTGCTTCCTCAGGAGATCGGAATGATTGTGACGGATTACCTTGAAAAGTACTTTACCGACATCATGGATTATGACTTCACGGCCAACGTTGAGAAAGATTTCGACCAGATAGCCGATGGTAAGCTAGTTTGGAACGAAGTCATCGGAGAATTTTACTCTCCGTTCCACAAAAAAGTGGAGGAGGTCCTGCGCGAAGGTGACTATAGCCACGTGTCCAAAGAACTCGGAGTCGATGAAGAAGGTAACAAGATAGTCGCCAAATTCGGCAAATTCGGTCCTTACATCCAAAAGGGAGAAGGCGAGAAAGCCCAGTATGCCTCCCTTGGAAAGGATCAACTCATTGAAAACATGACCCTTGAAGAGGCCTTGAAGATGTTCCGTCTGCCTAGGACTGTCGGCCAGTACAATGGCATCGATGTGATTGCTCTGAAAGGACGTTTCGGACCGTTCATCAAATACGGGGATAAGAATTTTTCAATCCCCCGTGGGAAAGACCCGCTCAAGATAACTTTGGAGGAATGCGAAGAAATCATAGAGGATGGATTGAATAAAACCGCAGCGAACTCCATAATCTCTGAATATAAAGACAATGATATTCAGGTTATCAACGGGCGCTACGGCCCTTACATCAAACATGATGGGTCAAATTACAGAATACCGAAGGGCACTGATGCGGGCACGCTTACAGAAGCTGCCTGCCTAGAGATAATTAACAATTCCAAACCAACTGAAAAAGGGCGAAGAAAGTTTAAGAAATCTTGATATTTTAATTTTTTTTACATAATTTAGCGGCTGTTTAGTTATAAATCGAAAGCAATGGCAACTTATCACATTGATCAGATTGACCAGAAGATTCTTTCATTCTTGGTCAACAACGCCAGGATGCCTTTCCTGGAAATCGCTCGTGAGTGTGGAGTTTCGGGAGCCGCTATTCACCAGAGGGTAAAGAGATTAGAGACCAATGGGGTCATCACAGGATCAAGGCTCTTAGTTAAACCTCAGGCCTTGGGACTCAACGTGTGCGCTTTCATCAGCGTCACACTTTCGGAGGCTGACAAGTACCCAGAAGTTGTGGCAAATCTTAAGAAGATTGCCGAGATTGTTGAGTGTCACTTCGTAACAGGTAAGGCCGCACTGCTTCTTAAAGCCTATTGTTTTGATAATGATCACCTTATGGAGATCCTTATCAACACAATCCAGAACATTCCGTACATCCAGTCAACGGAGACGATGATCTCCCTTGACCAAGCTATCGAACGTCAAGTCTGGGTCAAAGACTACAAACGCACTACCTATCAGCCAGAGGAGTTCGCCAAAAAGAAATAATTAGCCTTGCGAGGGAAAGATCCTCAGGGGACGTCAGTTTGAAATTATACCTCTCTCCGTTACAAAAAGAGAGAGGTATTCTATTTTTACGCGCTACTGAGGCGTCATCGGTGAACGCGGTGTCAAAAGCTTGTGAATATGCAGTTTTAATGTCCTCAGACAGAAACATCTGCGGAGTCTGAGCTCCGAAAATCCGGCTACGGTCAACTTCTTCCCCCTCTGGAGAGATAAGCACTTCATTGCCGTCTTCATCCTTGACTTTATCTATGACCTTCAAAGTGTCAACCGAAGGCACGACCGGGATCAGAGCCCGCACCGAACCAGAATCCATCTGAGCGAACATATTCTTGATCAATTCGGTTGAAAGGAGGGGACGAACTCCATCATGGATTGCCACCACAGCTCTGTCCGGCACCTTGCTCAGGGCATTCCTTACGGAATGGAAACGTGTAATCCCTCCAGCTACCAATGTTTGCGGATAGTTGAAGCCGGAGGATAGGCAGTATTCCTTCCAAAATGGAATATGATCTTTTGGAAGAACGGTGATAACTTTGATTCCAGGAATCGCAGCGACAAACTTCTCGATAGTTCTACGTAGGACCGGGACTCCATCTAGATCCAAGAATTGTTTAGGGACCGAGGAGCCCATTCTGACACCGCTACCAGCGGCCATAACGATTAATATTTTATTTCTGTTCATAATAATTCTTACAAATATAACTTTTTTCGTATATTTACAAGTTGTATAGTACACATTAAAGGTTATTAAAAGAAACGATATATTCAGTTATGGCATTTTCATTTCTGACACAAGAGATAGCGATGGATCTCGGAACTGCCAACACCGTCATTTTCAGGAATGACGAGATTGTCATGGATGCTCCGAGCATTGTCGCGATAGACAACAACACTGGCAAATGCATCGCAATTGGCCGACAGGCTAAACTCATGCACGAACACACGAACCCAGGAATCAAGACCATCAGGCCTCTTAGGAACGGTGTGATCGCTGACTTCAACGCTGCGGAGATGATGATCAAAGGCTTCATCAAGCAGGTTAACAGCAAGAAAAAGTCTCTGTTCACCCCTAACCTCAAGATTGTTGTAGGCATTCCTTCTGGAAGTACACAGGTGGAAATCAGAGCCGTACGCGACTCCTGTGAGCATGCAGGAGGACGCGATGTTTACTTGATTTATGAGCCAATGGCAGCTGCGTTGGGAATTGGTCTTGACGTGGAGGCACCTAAAGGCAACATGGTAGTGGACATCGGTGGAGGTACCGCTGAGATCGCTGTTATCTCCCTAGGAGGTATCGTGCAGCAGGAAAGCATCAACACCGCAGGTGATGTGTTCAACAGCGACATCCAGTACTACATGCGCCAACAGCACAACATAAAGATTGGAGAGACCACCGCTGAAAAAATCAAGTTCGCGGTCGGAGCAGTCATCCCGGATCTTGACGAGGAACCAGAGCCTTTTGTTGTGAACGGACCGAACTTGATGACAGCTCATCCAGTCGAGGCTACAGTTACCTATCAGGAGATTGCGCACTGCCTAGACAAGTCCATCGCGAAGCTGGAATCGTCTATTCTTCATGTACTTGAGTTGACACCTCCGGAACTATATTCAGACATTGTTGAGAATGGGATATTCCTGTCCGGTGGAGGTGCACTGCTTCGTGGCCTTGCCAAGAGGTTCACGGAGAAGGTAAACATCCAATTCCATGTTGCAGAGGATCCGCTACGCGCTGTGGCGAGAGGAACTTGCATCGCCCTTAAGAAAACATCCAACTATTCATTCCTGATGCGATAATGCCAAAGGAGAGATCTGTCGCTCAGAGCATTTTCACGGTCGCGGTCTTCGTTATATTGGAGGTCGCGGCTGTTCTGATGTTATCCAACAACAGCCAGATTCAAAGGCTTTGGATAGCGAGGATTTCTCATGGGTTTATGGCTAGCACATGGGGCGCGACACAAAGTGTCTCGAACTACTTTTCTCTCAAGAAGCAAAATGATGCGTTGGCTTTGGAGAATGACCGACTTCTGAGACTTGTGCGCAGGTACGAATCAGTTCTAAGCACAAAAGACTCGTTGATGCGTCCACAAAAGGACGATGGGTTCAACTACATCCCTGCAACAATCATCAAATCAAGCACGAACAGCCAGCACAACTACCTGATTATCGACAAAGGTAGTGATGATGGGGTGATTCGTAACTCCGGGATAATCACATCTCAAGGTGTTATAGGAATAATTGATGCAGTCAGTGCTCACTATTCCTACGCGATTTCATTCCTCAACACAGAACTATTCATTAGTGCCCGATTAGGTAATTCCGGAGCTGTTGGCCCTCTTGCCTGGGATGGCATTAGTTCTGACGGAGCAATACTTAAGGAGATACCACTACAATTTAGGTTTGCACCCGGAGACACTGTCTATACTAGCGGATATTCTACTATTTTCCCTCCAGACATCCCAATTGGAGTAGCTGGAGAGTCGAAAATCATAAATGGAGCCACAAACGAGATCAGAGTTAAGCTGTTCCAAGATCACAAGGCATTGAAGTATGTCACTATAGTGTCTAACACAAGGTCAGAGGAAATCGAAGCCATCGAAAAGCAAGAAGAGTTGTCAGAAAAATGAAAAACAGTTTTGCATTGACTTACATTCTGTTGACAGTTGCTCAGATGATTTTGAGCAACTACTTTCATTTCACGCCATTTATGATGATGACAATCCTGCCAGTGATGGTCTTCTGCATTCCAACCAAAATTGACTCTGTTCGCGCGATGCTGATTGCCTTTGTCACAGGCTTGGCTGTGGATTTCTTTGCAGAAGGGACTCTCGGTCTCAATGCCATGTCGCTTGTCCCTGTGGCCTTGCTTAGGCGTCCCGTCATTGGCATGTTTTTCGGCAATGAGCCTTTTGAACAAAAAGAGAGTGTCACCATCCGGAAATACGGATTCGCAAGAGTCTCTCTGGCCATCATCCTAATGACTGCTCTATTCCTTCTTGTATATGTTATCGCTGATTGCGCAGGCACAAGACCAACATGGTTCATCGCCACCAAACTAGGGCTGTCAACAATGGCAAGTTACCTTGCGTCAATCTGTGTTATCAATCTCCTTGCCTATGAAGACAGAAGGTAGAGGCAAAACTTTGATTATAGGGCTGTTGGTCATCGCGGTGATTATTCTATGCAAGTTGTTCTACATCCAAATCATCGATGACAAATACAAAATCAATGCGTCCAACAACTCGATGGTCTATGACATCATCTATCCGACAAGGGGCATCATCTATGACCGAAACGGAAAGATAATCGTCAGCAACAAAGTCACTTACGACATTCTTGTCACTCCAAGGGAAGTCAAGCAGTTCGACACTCTGATGCTAGCTGATGCACTTAATGTGACACCTGATTTCATTAGAGGCAAGATGAAGGAATATGCTAAAAATCGTCGTCGGATTGGCTACCAGAGTGTGGTGATGCTAAAACAGATAAAGCCAGAAACCTACATGAAGTTCGCTGAGCTTCAGTATAATTTTCCGGGCTTCAGAGGACAGGCCAGAAGCATCAGAGACTATCCCGTCAACGCAGGTGGCAACCTTTTGGGTTACGTTTCCGAAGTTGATGCAGGATACATTGAGAAGCACCCCGGAGAGTATCGTTCCGGTGATTATGCCGGAAAAACAGGAATTGAGGCTGCACGAGAAAAGGAACTTCGAGGGGAAAAAGGGTATCACATCTATTTGCGCAACTCTCACAATCAAATCGAACAACGGTACAAGGACGGGGAAATGGACAAGGAAGCCGTTCCTGGTCATGATGTTTACACAACGATTGATGCTGATCTTCAGCAATACGGCCAGGAATTGATGAGAAACAAAGTCGGAAGCCTTGTTGCCATTGAGCCACGAACCGGTGAAATACTCACTTTGGTCTCCAGCCCAGGTGTTGATGTGAGCATGTTGGCTGACATAGGGCAGCATTATGACGAAATCATCAAAGACCCGCACAAGCCGATGTTCAACCGAGCCGTCCAAGCCCCCTATCCTCCGGGTTCCGTGTTCAAGCTCGTCAATGGTCTGATCGGGCTTCAGGAAGGAACATTAAACACAGAAATCACCTACCCGTGCAGTCAAGGCTACCATTTCGGCAATCATAAACTGGGGTGCCATGTTCACAAGTCTCCATTGAATCTGGAAGAAGCCATCATGATGTCTTGCAACGGCTATTTCTGCTATGTGCTCAAGAATATTCTCGAAAACAGAAAGTACCATGACATCGGGGAAGCACTTGACAAATGGAATGAATATGTCCAAAGTTTTGGTTTTGGGCACAAGTTAGGGACAGACTTCCCGGCTGAATTGGGAGGAACTATACCGACTTCAAAACTGTACAACAAACGTTACGGGAAAGGTGGATGGAAGTTTACGACTATCATTTCGATTTCCATCGGCCAGGGTGAAGTTGGTGCTACACCTATGCAGATTGCCAATCTTGCCGCTACTGTTGCCAACAGAGGTTGGTACAAGATTCCACACATTGTAAAGGCCTCTGATGGAGTTGAGATTGATCCAAAATATTACGAGAGGCAGTACACAATGGTGGACACCACTAACTTCAAGAAAGTTATACAAGGAATGTGGAGAGCTGTGAATAGCGGTTTCGGATCGGGAGGAACAGCCTCAATAGCTGCGGTTCCCGGACTTGACATCTGTGGAAAAACCGGTACCGCCCAGAATCCGCGTGGAGCTGACAATTCCGTGTTCCTCTGCTTTGCCCCGAAAGACAATCCGAAGATTGCTGTTGCGGCCTACATAGAGAACGCTGGTTTTGGAGCGACATGGGCCGCCCCAATCGCCTCTCTTCTAGTTGAGAAATATCTCAACGGTGAGATTAGTGACGTACGTCGTCCTCTAGAAGACAGAGTTCTTCAGGGGAACTTGATGTCTCGTGTGAAAACATATTAATGGGATCAAGTGATGGAGAATTTTTCGGACAGAGGAATTAAAAAAAGTGTTGACTGGACCTTGGTGATCACCTATCTGGTGCTCATTATCATAGGTTGGGTGAACATCTATGCCTCCATCCACTCTGACGGTCCTGCAAGCATATTCGATTACAATTTTCGCTGTGGGAAGCAGTTTGTTTGGATTCTGACAGCGCTTGGCCTTGCGGCTCTGATTCTGTTCGTAGTCAATGCTCAACTTTGGGAAAGCGCTTCGGTCCCTTTGTATCTAGGAGTACTGTGTTTGCTTGTCGCTGTCATATTCCTTGGTGTTGAAGTCAAAGGGTCGCGCTCATGGTTTGAATTTGGCCCCATCCGATTCCAGCCTGCTGAAGTGTCCAAAATCACCACTTCGTTGCTCTTAGCCACGATAATGAGTCAGGCTAACTTCAAGATTACCAGATTCAAGGACTTTATGCTTACAGCCTTGATTCTGGGGGTTCCGATGCTTGTGATTTTGGCGGAAAGTGAGACTGGTTCTGCCCTGGTTTATGTAGGGTTCATCTTCGTGATGTACCGTGAAGGGTTTTCGGGTTGGTGGATCTTCTGCATAGGAGCTGCTGCGTTGTTGTTTATCTTGACACTGACGGCTTCACCGTATGTTTCCATGCTTGTGCTAATTGGAATTTTGCTTGTCTGCAACACATTGGATTCCAGTAGAATCGGCATTCTGTTCTGGATCTGTGCCGTTGCTTTTCTGATCTTTTGTTTACTGCCTTGGATTCTTGGTCTGTTCAATCCCGAAAGTTTCTTAGGGAAGCTTAATCCTCTTTATGTCCTGATTGGTGTGTGCGCATGCGTGATTCCTTTCATGATTGTTCAAGGGTATAAGGCTCGCAAAAGATTCTTGTCATTGTCTGCACTGGGGTTGATTGCGGGGATTGCTCTAATTTTCTCCACAGACTTCATTTTCAATAACATATTACAAGACCACCAGCGCAAGAGAATAGAAGTGCTTCTCGGCATGAAAGAGGACCCAACCGGTGTAGGATACAATGTCAATCAGAGTATGATTGCGATTGGTTCCGGTGGGCTGACCGGTAAAGGTTTCCTTGGAGGTACTCAGACAACTTTCGGTTTTGTGCCAGAGCAGAGCACCGATTTCATTTTCTGTACAGTAGGAGAAGAATGGGGATTCGTTGGCTGCCTTGTTGTGATTTCGCTTTACGTCTTTCTTATAATAAGAATCATTTCCGATGCAGAAAAAAGTCGTGAGTCGTTCACCCGAATTTACGGCTACTGTGTGGCCTCATGCATATTCATGCACCTTTTCATCAACATTGGTATGACAATCGGCCTAATGCCCGTAATCGGCATTCCTCTTCCTCTTCTGAGCTACGGGGGCTCCTCCCTTTGGGCTTTCACAGTGCTGATTTTTATCTTTATAGCACTTTACCGGCAGGAAAAGAAGTACTTTTAAGAATTTTTAGTAACTTTGCAATCTATTGCCTTGGTGGTGAAATGGTAGACACGAGGGACTTAAAATCCCTTGGACAGAAATGTCCGTGCGGGTTCGATTCCCGCCTGAGGCACACAACCCAAATTTCTGAGGTGGAGCAAAAGGCACAAAGACGGCCTACGCGCTTCGCGCGCCCTATCCGGGTAAAGGGCCGCCAAGGCACCTCAGGGCATCGATTGCCATTCATTCTGCACACGGGCTATCTCAGCCCCTCATAGACTGCTTTGGCAAGGTCATGCGAGGCATTGTCGGCATTATATTCCCAATACATCCCTCCTCGGAGTCCGTTGGACACGATGTAGTGGCATTTCTCGGCAATGGACCTTGTGTTCTCATAGCCAAAGAGCATGTTTCCAAGCGAGTCAAGAATCATCGGGACCTTGGCGGTGTCATCCCAAAACTCCTTGTCAGTTAAAGATTCTTTACTATACGGGACATAGCCGTTGACACCCCTGCCGTAGAAAGGCATTCCCATGACGATCTTGCGTGGAGGGACACCAACAGCGATGTGCTTACGCACAGCCTCGTCCGCTGTGCAGTTGCCGGCATATTCAGACCTATAGAGAGCCGCATGGTGTGTGTTTTGGGTCCCCATGTCGTAGGACATGACGTTGACATAATCTAGATAAGGGAGAACCGCCTTGAAATCAATGTAGTCGGCATTGCACACCGATGCGATGGTGAGTAGTTTCTTTTTCCCAAGAGAGGACCGGAGATCCCGCATCAGCAGGGTAAAATTGGCCTTGTCATCTGGGGAAGAGGAGATTCCAGCGATGTCACTTCCGGGATATTCCCAATCGATGTCGATGCCGTCAAGGCCGAACTCTTTTACAACCCTAGCGCAATCACGGGCGAAACTCCTTCTTTTCGCAGGATCCGAAGCCATCTCGCTGAAACGTCCGCTCCCCCATCCTCCTACAGAAAGGAGAACCTTCAAGGATGGTTTGGTCTTCTTCAGGCCAGCCACCTGACTCAATCCGTTCCCTTCCGGCAACACCACCCCATCAAATGTCTCGTTGACATGCCCGAAAGCATAATTGATGTGAGTCACAAGATTAGCGTCTGGAAGCTCGTTGTGGACACCCATAAGGTAGGCTCCAACGATCATTTCTTTATCATTATCCGCTCCTTTGCCACAGGCGCAACTGCACAGAACTATAAGCGTGAAGGAAATATAAAAGGCAATTCTCTTCATAATAATGTTGGAAATCCATCAACAGGAATAACTACTTCAAAAACACGAAGAAGACCGCTAGGACCAGACAGGCAAAGGCTGCGATGTGGTTCCAATGAAGCGCCTCGCCTTTGAAAAGAAGTGTAACAACGAGAGTAAACACAATCAGCGAGACAACTTCCTGAATGACTTTTAGTTGCATCAGTGTGAACGGGCCTCCATTGCCGTTGAAGCCGAGGCGGTTGGCGGGAACTTGGGCGCAATATTCAAAGAAAGCCAATCCCCAAGAGAAGAGGATTACTAGAATGAGTGGCCAACTCGTGGAGACTTTCATCTCTTGAAGCTTCAGATGGCCGTACCATGCGAATGTCATGAATATGTTGGAAAGGACCAACAGAAGGACTGTTCCTATAGCTCTAATCATGTCTTTGAATATAAATGGATACAAAGGTAGTAATATTCTTTGGTTTGTCATGTCACTTCGACAAGCTCAGTGACCACCGAGCCAACAGGTAGCTGAGCCTGTCAAAACACGGTCGCTGGGCCTGTGGTCCCTGAGCTTGTCGAAGGGCCGAAGCGAATGAAGTCCACCTCTAGATAAATAATAATTTGAAATTTATAGCGGCAATTTTGCTTATAATCTTTTTTGGACTTACCTTTGTCAGACGGTTTGTAAAACAATTTATAAATTAATAATTTTGATTTATTATGAGCGAAGAGAAATTCAGGATTGAATCCGATCTTCTTGGGGAACTTCAGGTTCCGGCTGAGGCCTATTATGGTGTTCAGACACAAAGGGCTCTCAACAACTATAAGATTTCAAACACCAGGATGCGCGACTACCCTGAGTACGTGATCGCGATGGCCTGCATTAAGCTTGCTGCAGCGGAGACAAACAAGGAACTCGGTGCGCTTGAGCCACACATCGCAGACGCCATCGTGGCTGCCTGCCGTGAGATCATTGATGGGAAGTTCCACGACCAATTCCCTGTCGATATGATGCAGGGAGGAGCTGGCACATCAGTGAATATGAACGCGAACGAAGTCATCGCCAACAGAGCCCTGGAGATCATGGGACACAACAAAGGCGAGTACCAGTTCTGTTCTCCTAACGACCATGTGAACTGCGCCCAGTCCACCAACGATGCCTATCCATCAGCCTTCCGTTACGCCTTCATTAGGATGAACAGGAAGTTGGAGAAGAGCCTTAAGGACCTCATCGATGCTTTCAAGGCCAAGGGAGAGGAATTCAAGGATGTAATCAAAATGGGACGTACACAGCTTCAGGATGCTGTTCCGATGACATCCGGTCAGGAGTTCCATGCTTATGCCACCAACCTTGAGGAAGAGGTTCTCAACCTTGAGAGGAACGTAAACCTGCTCTATGAGATCAATATGGGCGGAACAGCCATCGGTACTGGCCTGAACGCCAAGCCAGGATTCGCTGAACTCTGCGCCAAGAAAATGACCGAACTCACAGGTGAGCACTTCATCGCAGCTCCAGACCTCGTGGAAGCAACACCTGACACAGGTGCTTATGTAAGCTACTCAGGAGCCCTGAAAAGGCTGGCCGTCAAGTTGTCCAAAATCTGCAACGATCTCAGACTATTGGCTTCCGGTCCGCGTTGTGGATTCAAGGAGATCAATCTTCCGCCTATGGCTCCGGGCTCATCAATCATGCCAGGCAAGGTCAATCCTGTCATCCCTGAGGTTACCAACCAGGTCTGCTTCAAGGTAATCGGCAACGACACGACCATCTCTTTCGCTGCCGAGGCCGGACAGCTCCAGCTGAACGTCATGGAGCCAGTCATTGCTGAATCCATCATGGAGAGCATCACCTGGCTAACAAACGCCATGAACACCCTCCGCGAGAAGTGCATTGAAGGCATCACCGTCAACAAGGAGCGTTGCTACGAGATGGTCAAGCACAGCATCGGCATTGTGACTGCCCTCAACCCTATCATTGGCTACAAGGCCAGCACCAAGGTCGCCAAAGAAGCCCTTGAGACCAACCGCTCAGTCTATGACATAGTCCTAGAGAAAGGTCTCCTCACCAAGGAGGAGCTCGACAAGGCCCTTGACCCGAAGAACATGATTAGGTAATTATTTGAGCATTGCATAAAAAAAACGCCGACCCCGTTGGGTCGGCGTTTTTGTATATTCATTTAAGAATGATTATTTCTTAGAACCTTTGGTTGCGGTGCCATTCTTGGCAGCAAGGCGCTTCTGATTCCAGATTGTTGCATCGTACATCACAGGTGTACCGATGAAGATGGAAGCGTAAGTACCGATGCAGATACCAAGGATAAGGGCAACTGCAAGACCTCTGATTGACTCACCACCGAAGATCGCGATGGCGAGCATGGTGACGAGAGTGGAGACAGAGGTGTTGACTGTACGGGTCAACGTGGCGTTGATAGCCTGGTTGGTGTTGGTCCTAACATCTACGTTCGGATGCAGGGTTCTATACTCACGGATTCGGTCAAAGATAACCACGTTGTCGTTGATGGCGTAACCGATGATGGTCAGGATGGCCGCGATGAACGTCTGGTCAACGTCAAGGTTGAACGGCAGGATTCCTGAGAACAAGGAGAAGAAGCCGATCACGATAATAGCTGTGTGAGCAAGTGAAACCACACCACCAAGACCCCATGTCCAACCCTTGAAACGGACGGCAATGTAGGCGAAGATTACGAACAGGGAGAGGATGACAGCGATGAAGGCGTCTCTCTTCATGTCGTTGGCAATCGTAGGACCTACCTTGTCGGATGAGATGATACCGTTAGGGTTGTCAACGGTTGACTTGAACTCGTCAAGAGTGATGTCTTTTTCAGCGAAGAACTGCTTCAAGGCATTATAGAGTTTAGCCTCAACTTCAGCGTCAACATCGGTTGACTCTTGATCATTCTTGTACTGGGTCGTGATCTTCATCTGGCTCTCACCTCCGAACTGCTTAACCTCTACCGCACCATCAAACTCAACCTCAGCAGCACTACGAACCTGCTCCGCTGTGACAGGTTGGTCGAAACGAACTACATAAGTACGACCACCAGTGAAATCAACACCGTAGGTGAAGCCCTTGGTGAAGATGGAAACAATCGCGATGACGATCAATGTACCAGAAACAATGTAAGACCACTTACGGGCAGCGATGAAGTCAAAGTGAGTGTTCTTGAGGAAGTTCTTGGTAAGGTTGTTCTCGAACGTGATGTTCTTGCCCTTCTCAATGCGGTCATCGAAAATAAGTCTAGTGATGAAGATTGAGGTAAGAACAGAGGTAACGATACCAATGATCAATGTGGTGGCGAAGCCCTGCACAGGACCGGAACCGAACACAAAAAGAACGATACCGGTAAGAAGGGTAGTCACCTGACCATCGATGATGGCGGAGTAGGCATTCTTGTAACCATCGGCTACCGCCTTACCCAAGCCTTTGCCTGCTGCAAGTTCCTCTTTAATACGTTCGTAGATAATCACGTTGGCATCAACTGCCATACCCATTGTCAAAACAAGTCCGGCAATACCAGGAAGGGTCAGGACGGCTCCGAAAGAAACGAGGACTCCGAAAAGGAGAAGCACGTTGCAAAGGAGGGCGAAGTCAGCAGCGACACCAGCTCCCTGATAGAAGAAGATCATGTAAACAAGAACCAAAATGAACGCGATGACGAATGAAATCATACCAGCGTTGATAGACTTGGCTCCGAGGGAAGGACCGACAACCTGCTCCTGAATGATGGTCGCAGGTGCAGGAAGCTTACCGGATTTGAGGACGTTCACAAGGTCGGTTGCCTCATCCGGTGTGAAGTGACCGGTGATTGAGGAGCTACCACCAGTGATGGCGTTCTGCACGTTAGGGTAGGAATATACCATGTCATCGAGGACAATGGCAATCTGCTTGCCGACATTGTCGCTGGTCATTCGTGCCCAAACATTGGCACCTTCCGCGTTCATTGTCATGGAGACTGAAGGCTCACCGTTTGAACCGTGGTCATAAACGACACGTGCGTCGGTGATTACACCTCCATCAAGTTTGGCCTTACCGTCCCTTGAAGTGGCCTTGATGGCAACGAGTTCGAAGATGTTGTCACCTTGAACGTACTCAGACGGTTTGACTGTCCACATAGGCTTGAATTCAGCAGGGAAAATCTCAGCGATCTGAGGCATAGCAAGATACCTATTGATCTTGGCTGTGTCAATTGCCGCAGCATAGCCGATGCAAGCGTTGTTTGAGCCAGAAGGACTGAGGACAGCGAAAAGAGGATTAGCCTTTTTGTAAGCATTGATCTCTGTTGAATTATCCTTGTTCTGTGCAATTTCTGAATTAAGAAGGGAGTCTGTGCTGTTCTCAGTTACAGCAGCGTCAGGCTGAGTTTCAGTCACTGTGGTATCCGTTCCTTCTTCAGAAAGGATTTCGGCCAGTTTTGCATTAGCCTCAGCAAGATAGCTTGAAAGTTCCTGATTGGTGTAGGTCTCCCAAAATTCGAGCGATGCAGTTCCTTGGAGAAGTTTTCTGACACGTTCAGGCTCCTTAACACCAGGAAGCTCAACAAGGATACGTCCACTGTTGCCAAGCTTCTGGATGGAAGGCTGGGTAACACCGAAACGGTCGATACGGCTTCTCAGTACGTTGAAAGAGTTAGCGACAGCACTCTCGGCCTCTTCACGGATAACGCTGATAACATCAGCGTCAGATGATGCCGGAGTGATCTTATCTTTCATCTCATAAGTACCGAAAATCTGGGCAAGGGACTGTCCGTTGCTCACTTCTTTCCATGCGTCAGCGAAAAGGGTAATGTAATCTTCTCTTGAATTAACGCTGCGCTCCTTAGCGAGTGCAAGTGCTTTTTGGAACTCAGGATTCATGCTGTTGCCTGAGATAGCCTTAACGAGATCTTGAAGCTGTACCTGCAACATGACGTTCATACCGCCCTTGAGGTCCAAACCAAGGTTAATCTCCTTTGCCTTACATTCCTTGTACGTGTTCCATAAGAAAACCTTCTTTGAAGAGATGGAGTCGATGAACACTCTGTTTTGTTCCTTCCTGATAGAATCCAGATAGTAAGCCTGGTCATTTTCAGGAATCTGGGCAAAAGCCGCTGAATTTTGAACCGCGAGGGCCGCTTTTTCAGCGAACTTCTCCGCTTTCTTTTCCTGGATGGAAGTCACCGCTGTGAAGGAAAGCTGCCAAATGGAAGCGATCGCAAGCAGAATGGCGACAAGCCTTATCCAACCTTTACTTTGCATAATTTTACCTTTATTTTATTGTTTTAATTTTTTCGCATAAAAATAGGGGTACAAATTTAGCATTTTTTTCTTAGAAAGAAATTATCTGCCAAGTATTTCTTATTTTTGCAGACGCAATTACCGTGATTTTTCAGAATGAGAAACAAAATATTCATCAGCTTATTCATTCTGCTGGCGCAGTTGGCTCTCTCATCAGAGGCAGTTGCGCAAGTTTCTCCGACTTGGCTCATGGTCAAGTCGGATTCGTGCAGAATGGCTTACAATTTCGCTGAGGCCGTCAAGTACAGTGAGGCCGCAATCGAAGTTTTGGATTCAACTGCTTCCCAAAAAGCAGAAGAACAGTTGTTACTAGCCCGTAATGGATTGAATATGATGAATTTTTGCAGTCAACCCACCGTGGTAGCGAAGCAGAAATTCGAGCTTAAAGATTTCTTTCTGTTCTATCCTCTTAAAAACTTCAGTTGGAGAAAGACCCCTAATCAACTCGATTCTTTAGGCGGGGATAACCTTTCACGCGCAATCTACATTCCAGACGGGACTAAAGAAATCTACTACTCTTCAAAAGACGAAGAAGGAATCAGGAACATCTACACTACCCATCTGGAAGATTCTCTTTGGTCGGTGCCAACTCTTATCAACGAGCAGATGACTAGTTCCTCCGATGAGATCTATCCGATGTTATCCCCTGACGGGCAGTCTATCTATTTTGCTTCCAAGGGACTATACGGCATGGGTGGCTACGATCTCTACGTCTCGAACTGGAACAAGGAAACAAATGATTGGGACATCCCAGTGAACATGGGGTTCCCATATTCATCACCTTACGATGACTTTCTTTTCGTCAACACAGAGGATGGAAAATATTCCATTTTTGCATCCAACCGCGAATGCGGACGCGATAGTGTCATAATCTATGTTCTTGAATATGATAGCATGCCTGTCAGAAAAGCTGTCACAGACATCAGCGAGTTGCGCGCTTTGGCGGAATTGAATCCTGTCGGAGACCACACAAGGATTGACAATGACTCAGCCGTCTCTGACGAAGGACAACAAGATGAAAGCATTAAGCTCTACATGGACAAGATGCGTGAAGTTAGAGCCCTGCGGGATTCTGTGTCTAGATTCGGAAAAAACTTGGAAAAATTACGTTCAGGGCTAGCCGGAGCCACTGCCGAGGAAAAAAGCAGTCTCATGGCTAAGCTGGAAGAAAAAGAAATGATGCTCCCGGCCCTCAACGACAAATTGAACACAGCTGTCAGGGAACTTCAGAACATCGAGATGGACTTCCTTGCTAACGGAATTGTGATAGATGCCCACAAGCTTCAAGCTGAAGCAGACAAGGAGATTGTCGGGGCCTCCACTGGCTACACATTTTCAAAGAACAGTTTCGGTCCGGAACTTCATCTTGACATCCGTAAACCGAAAGCATCGTTTGACTATTCATTTATGATCCTTCCAGAAGGTAGATTTGCTGAAAATAACACCTTGCCTAATGGAATTATCTACCAAATTAGAATATTCACCCTTGGAAGAAAAGCTGCTGTCGCTGACCTGAATGGCCTCAGCCCTGTGTTTGAAAGGACAACAACTTCTGGCAAACATGCCTACTCCGTTGGTTTGTTCAAGTCCTATAAGGATGTCCTCGCACATCTTAACAAGGTGAAAAACAGAGGATTCCGTGATGCTCAAATTGATGCTTTCCACAACGGGCAGGTCATCAGCGTGCGTAAAGCCAGAGAACTTGAGTCAAAAGTCAAGACGTTGTTCATGATCAAGATATTCCCTGAAGACGGTAATTCCCTGTCCGAACAAGCCACTGCTGCACTTCGCCAACATTCCGACAAGGATCTAATTAAGGGTGTAGAATCCGGTTCCGTTGTGTTCACGACAGGACCGTTCGATGACAAGTCTCAGGTTGATGCCCTTGTAGCCGCACTTAAAGCGGTAGGAGTCGAAAACATCTCCATCACCGAAACCTCCTCTGAATAATCCAATCCAATGAATATGAAGAAAGTCGGGAAAGTGCTTGTTGTGGATGACAATGCGGGGATCCGGTCCGCGTTGAAGATTCTGTTGCCAATGCGGTTCGAGGCGGTGGAGATCCTGCCGTCCCCTGCCCAGCTGATCAGCACGGTGAACACGTTCCAGCCGGATGTGATCCTGTTGGACATGAATTTCAACACAGACATCAACACGGGAAACGAGGGGCTCTTCTGGCTCAGCGAGTTACGCAACAACAACCCGAACCAGAAGGTGGTGCTGTTCACGGCCTACGCTGACATATCGCTGGCGGTCGAGGGGATGAAAAGAGGGGCGTTTGACTTCATCGTGAAGCCGTGGGAGAACGAGAAACTGCTCGCCACGCTGGAAAGGGCGGTGGCGGAGAACCGGAAGGACAGTCAGCAGTCCAATGAATATACCACCGGACCTACCGGGATGTACTGGGGCACGTCACAGGCTATGGCCGAGATCAAGAAGACAATCGAGAAAATCGGCCCTACGGATGCGACGGTGCTCATCACAGGAGAGAACGGGACCGGCAAAGACCTTCTGGCCAGAGAGATACACAATCATTCCGAGCGTCGTAACGGCCCGATGGTCAGCGTGGACGCAGGTGCGATTCCGGAGACCCTTTTCGAGAGCGAGCTCTTCGGCCACGTCAAGGGAGCTTTCACGGACGCCTACTCTGACAAGGCCGGAAAAATCGAATTGGCTGAGGGCGGGACCCTGTTCCTGGACGAGATCGGGAATATTCCCCTGCATCTTCAGGCAAAACTTCTGAGGGTTCTCCAGAACCGGACGATTACCCGTGTCGGGGACACGAAACCACGTAACGTGAACATCCGCCTTGTCTGCGCCACGAACATGGATCTGCGTCAAAAGGTGCAGGAAGGCACTTTCCGGGAGGACCTCTTCTACAGAATCAACACGATGAACATCCATCTGCCGGCCCTTAGGGAGCGCCCGGAGGACATCGTGCCGCTCGCGGAGATATTCATAAAAAGGTTCGATGAGAAGTACCATCGCGAGGTGGAAGGAATCGCTCCGGAAGCCAAGGCCGCACTGAAGGAATGTCACTGGAGCGGGAATATTCGTGAGCTTCAGAACTGCATCGAGAAAGCGGTGATTCTTGCCGAGGGCAACGAGCTGACAGAAAAGGAATTGCAGCTTCCGTCAGAGGTTTTGGTCGAAGGAAGCGAACCGTCGGTGGCCACATTGGAGGAGGTCGAGGAAAAGGCGATCCGAGCCGCCGTGGAGAAATATTCAGGGAATATGTCGCTGGTGGCCAAGGCGTTGAATGTCAGCCGCCCGACCCTCTACAGCAAGCTCAAGAAATACGGAATTTAGGAATATGCTCCCGTGGTCCGAAATAGCGATCTGCATGGGAGTCATTCTGGTGGTGGCTCTGGTCGCGGTGCTTCTCACGAGGCATCGCATCCTTAAAAAAGTCACCTACATGCTTGACGCTCTGGAGGATAAGGAGACCAATTTCAGGTTCGACGAAGGAGGCTTGGGCAGCCGGAAGATCAACCGCACTTTGAACCGAATCCGGACCATCTTCCAGAAAGAGACAGCCGACATCCGGGAGCAGGAGGAATATTACGGCCAGATGCTGGACAAGGCCAAGACCGGCATCGTTGTGCTGGAGTCCGGAACGGATTCCGTGCTTTACACCAACAAGCAGGCTCTGCTTCTGTTAAGTGTTTCATCTTTGAGCACGCTTCGCCAACTTGACATCGTAAGTCCTTCGTTAAGAGGCGTATTTGAGAAAGTGGAGGAAGGCCTTGATCAGAAAGCGTCAATATATTCGGAAAGCTCTCAGACCAACATCTCTCTTTCCGCCACTTCCGCCCACATCGGGCGCAAAGACGTGAAGATCATCGCTGTGAACGACATCTCGGAGACAATCGAGGAAAACGAATCGGAGTCATGGACAAGACTAATTAGGGTTCTTACCCACGAGATCATGAACACCGTCACCCCGATCGCGTCCCTTTCCGAAGCTCTTTCCGAATATGCCGGGACGATCACTCCCCCTTCAGACGGCCCAGACCTCAAGGCTGGCCTGGAGACAATAGCCAGCTCGTCCCGTGGCCTGATAAAATTCGTCAATTCGTACAGGGATCTGACCCACGTCGCTGTGCCGGTAAGAAAAGCCTTCTTCGCGCGGGATCTTGCCGCCAAGGTCATCGACCTCAGCCAACCAGTGCTGACAGCCACCGGAGCCGTGGCTAAGTTCGTGGAGAAGACCGAAGACGTGCTGTTGTACGCTGACGAAAGCCAGATCTCTCAGATTCTCATCAACCTGGTGAAGAACGCCGCCCAGGCCGGAGCCCGGCACATCGAGATCTCCGCTGAGATTGACAAACGGGACAACGTCATCATCAATGTCAGCAATGACGGGCCGGCGATCAGTCCAGCGAGTCAGGAAGAGATCTTCATTCCGTTCTTCACCACGAAGCCCGACGGCAGCGGCATCGGTCTCAGTCTCTCCCGTCAGATCATGAGGATGCACGGTGGCACCCTCCGACTAACCCGCTCGGACTCCGAAGCGACTGTCTTCACGCTCATATTCAAGTAGAGTTTCTCAGTAGCCGGAAGCCGCGAAAGGCAATATATTCATTATCAATAATATAAGTATTTCCCTTTAGTCGTTTCCAACTAAAGGAGAAACCTCTATTCGTTGTGCATCAGCACGTTAACCGCCACTCGCCTATAATCAACGAGTGGCGGACAATTTATTCATAGTCACACACTTAAAGCTTCTCCTATAGGAGGATTCGCCTAAAGGCAATCAGCTTATTCATTCTGTTTTAACAGATTAGGCTCTGCGCCATTATTCGCTCTTGAGGGAATCGACAGGGTTCATACGGGCGATCCGCAGGGAGCCGATGGCGATTGTGGCCACGATGATGGCAAGGACAACTAAGTCGGCAGCGATGAAGAACAGAGGGTTCAAGGCGATCTTTACCGGGAATTGCTGTAGCCAGTAATGGGCTACAAGCCAGGCTCCTGCGTCTCCGATGATCACTGCGATGACAGCCCTCTTTAGCACATCCATCACAAGCATCGACACGATCTCGGAGGACTGGGCACCGTTGACCTTGCGGACGGCGATCTCGGCGCTGCGGCGGAAGTTCTCGTCACGGACGTAGGAAATGAGGCCGATGATGGCGATCAGAAGGGCGAACAAGGAGCCGAGCTCGTAAGTGCGCTTCATCTGCTTTGTGGAATCGTACATGCTCATAAGCGTCTCTGAATATGCCTTCACCTCAGCGTCGCTGTCCGGTGCGACCTCCTTTATGGCCTTCTCAACCTTGCGCATCGCCTCAGGAGTGACCTCGTTCAGTTTGATGACAATGGTATGCATCAGGCCGGCCCAATCATATCCACCCTTCTCCTTATATTCCTCTGAGTAGAAATCCTGATTCCAGCAGAAGCGGACACTCGGACGCTCGTCCATGTCGGTGACATCTCCGATTACATAGTCCTCATAGACTCCGCAGATGGTGACCTGCCCGTGTTCGGAGATGTTGACAATCTTGCCCACGGCTCCGTCAGACCAGTCCGCGAAGGCGGCCATCTTGGTCACAAACGACTTGCTGACAGCCACATCGTTCGGTCCTTTAGGGACAGATCCCTCGACAAGACGGAAGCCCAACATGTCAAAGAAACCTTCCGAGGCACCATATTCATCGGCAATGTTGAAAAGCTCGCG
>DBKH01000047.1 GCA_002297815.1 Bacteroidales bacterium UBA755
AGGATAAATCCGTCAAAACCGGCGCAGATAGCCGACACCTTGATGTTTCGACCATTCAGCGCATCCTGAATCTCCTTCACACGTGAGGCCAGTCCACGTCCTCCCGGCTCAAAACCGACAACCCCAAGGCTCTCCATGAAGTCCAGCTTCTCGGCCAGGCTCTCGCCCGGAGCCGTCCCCTCCTGAAACGAAATCTTCAGTTCAGGTTCAGGCTCATTCCCAGCCTTTTTCTTATCATCCGTCACCGCGACACATCCCGGCAGCACCGAAGCCGCGGCCAATGCCGCTGACCCCACCGCCGCTGTCGCTAGAAAATCTCTTCTGTTCATATTCATTGATTTAAAAATCAGTTACAATTACCATTCTTCATTTGATCCAGATATTAGTACACGCACCTCTTCAACAATACCATTAAAGTGCTTTTCAAGTTGTTCCTTTGAATATTTATCAAGAAGTTTTCCTGATTTACTAAAAATGCCATCCTTTATAACGGAAGGACGAATCAAATATAACTGTTGTTCTATTTGGCCATCTGCATCCATACTATTAATAATAGGTGCATTAAAACGAACCTTGTTATCTTTAAACAATATCTGAAAAGAATAATTTACATCAACGGGAACCTTAATAGCCCGCTTGGGCATTTTTGTTAATCCCTCAACCCAGGCATTTATGGTTATTTGTGCGGCATTGAGGGATGGACTCACAACATCCTTAGGAGATACATATCTCCCACCAGCCCAAATTTCAACGGCATCATATAATTCTTGCTGGCTTTTACCCTCAAAATTCAACACATAAAAGTTCTTTCCATCATCTGTGGTAAAGCCATTAGGGGTAAGGACAAACTGAGCTTTAGCAGAGAATACCATAAATAAGAATACAATAAAAACGGATAACTTCTTCATAAAAACAACAATTTACACACACTAATAATTCCACGGATCTCGCTATAACGCACAACATCGAATGGTCTTATAAAAATACTTTATCAATGTTTGATAATATTTAACAATTCCACTAATAAGAATTCTAAGCATAACTAAATGTCGCTGAAAAGGTAAAGATACAACTAAAATTTGAGAATATCCTTCTTTGGGGGGCATTTATTCAATTTTCAAAAGGTCAATAACTAATCTGAGGCTATAGCTCTGATATTTAAAACAGTTGCGTTCCAATAGTGCTTCCGAGAGACAATTTGTGTGACAGCAAACTATCCTATATCAACACTCCAATCATATACTGGACGTACAATAATATGAAAACCATCTTTATCGATCTCATCGTAATCGTGGTCTGTAAGCAGAAGCAGATTATTGCAACCTGTTGCTTTGGCGGCCATTATAGCCCCGTTCAGCTCACGTTGCTTCGTTTTGGGAGAAGAAATATCATATGACACTTGTACTGCCTGCAGCACATCATCGCCTTTACAGATGATGAAATCACATTCTCCAGAGCGCTCAAGCATATAATACACATCCCAACCTTCCGCGTTACACTTCCTTAAAAGCTGGGCGAGCACTATAGTCTCAAGACGCCATCCCAAGTTGTCTCCGGAAAAAGCGTCTTTCCTCTGGTTCATCAAGGATACATCCACTGCATACACTTTCTCTTGGGTAATACGGATTTTACTCTTACGGGAAAACTTCTTCACCCCAGACAGGAGGAAAGCTTGCTTAAGATAGGAGACATAATTCTTTGCAGTGTGCTCTGACTTGAAATGGAATTGCTCAGCCAGATCCGTGGTGACCACGCTGGTTGGCGATAGGTTAAGCAGATGATGAGCCATCTGCTCGAATGATTCTCTGTAAGAAATCTTGTATCGATTCTCGATGTCGCGCTTGAGGATGTTGTCCACAAGATCGGAGACATAGGTCTTGGAATCAGTAATGGTCAGCATCTCCGGAAAGCCGCCATACTTCATATAATCATCAAATGCTCGACGACGCAGACCTTCCGCCAGCGTAGATTTCCTCTGCGTATCTACGCCTGTTATGGTGCAATATTCCTTGAATGAGAAAGGATACAGATGAATCTCCTTATTTCGACCGGAAAGATAGGTGGCCAACTCGCTGCTAAGGAGTTTGGCGTTAGATCCGGTGATGATTACGTGCATCTTACGGCGAAGCATACGGTTTACGAACAAATGCCAACCATCCACATCCTGTATTTCATCCATAAACAAGTAGTCAAACTTACCGTAAATCTTATAGAGAATCTCCAAAATATCATTGAGCTGGGCAGACTGAATGCCTGCAAGCCGCTCATCATCAAAGTCAACGTAGCCATAATTCACGCCAGCGGCCTCCAAGGCCTGGAAGCAAAGCGTGGATTTGCCACAGCGACGGACGCCAATCACGACCTGTGCCTGCGGGCTTCCCATATCGATCAAATCTTGTTCCGGCCTGAGGCAGTAGACTTCACTGCGTTTGGCCTCCAACTCTTCCCGTTGGTCAGTCAAGATCACCTCCAGGACTCGCTTGTCCAAGACCACTTCTTTCTTTTTCTTTGCCATAATCCGATCTTTGTCTTGTGACACAAAGATAGTTCTTTTCTAACAAAATACGATATTTTACACAAATTCATCTGTTTAGAATACGATATTTCACAGGCTATAGCTATTTATGATACGATATAGCGTGATTATGGTTTTGTTTAATCCATTAAATAAAAATGACAGATTATTTGCAAACCAATTAAACAATCCATAACATTTGTGGCCTGGCAAACGACTCATCAAGCTGCTGGATTCACAACATACAAAAAGAGTATGACCTAAACTTTCAGGCCATACTCTTAATATTTAATTCTCAGTCACTTCGGCAAGCTCAATGACATCAGGTTCAGCGGGCGGTTACTTACCGGCGCCAGGGACAGGGACGGTGCACTTGCTCATGTCCATCTTGCCGAGCTCAAGCTTCACCGGGAGGTAATCCAGGTCGGAGGCGCTGATCTCGTCCCAAGTGATGGTCTTGCCAGTGTAGGCGGCCTCACGGCCCATCACACCGCAGAGAGAGGAAATGCCGCACTCACCGGCTTCGACGTGAGTCTCGCCCTTGCGGATGTGGTTCACCCAATCAACGTGCTCAAGCACATACGGGTTTGTCTGCTGGTACTGAGCCTTCTCGGCCTCGACGTCGAACTGCCAAAGAATATTCCCCTGAAGGTCACGGATGGCGAAGTCCGAAGAACTCCAGTAACCCTTGGTGCCACGGACATATTCACTGATGTTGTTGGAGCAACCGTCGATCTGGCGGGACATACTGTGCAGATGGACTCCGTTCTCGTATTCAAAGTCAATGCTGAAGTTGTCGTACTGGTCACCGGTGACGCGGCGCTGGCGGCTGCCGAAGCCTGTCGCTTTAATCGGATGCTTGCCGATCATCCAGTTGAACACATCGATGTTGTGTACGTGCTGCTCGACGATGTGGTCACCGGAGAGCCATTTCCAGTTGACCCAGTCGCGGATCATCCATTCCATGTCGCTCCAACCCTGCTGACGCTCCTTGTACCAGAGCATTCCCTGGTTCCAGTAAACGTTGCCGCCGGTGATCTCGCCGATCATGCCTTCCTGGATCTTCTTGAAAGACTCGACATAAGGCCTCTGATGGTGGCGCTGAGTTCCGGTCACGATGCTAAGTCCCTTGGCCTCAGCCTGCTTCGCCGTCGCCATGATCTGACGGTAACCCTTCGCATCGACAGCGATAGGCTTCTCAAGGAACGAATGGACACCTTTCTCGGTGGCATACTGGAAGTGAGCCGGACGGAAAACCGGAGGGGTGGCCACGATGACCATGTCAACTCCAGAGTCAATGACCTGCTTGTAGGCATCGAAGCCGGTGAAGCAGTGATCCTCAGGGATTTCCTGATTGCGGTTTTTCTTCAAGCTGTCACGAAGGCTGTTCAGACGGTCAGCGAAAACATCACCGAGAGCGGTCACTTTGATGCCATCGGCAGCGTTCAGCAAATCCTCAACGGCACCGCTTCCACGTCCGCCGCAACCAATCACGCCCACCTTAAGCTCCTTTCCGTCAATAGCCTTGTCCGGAAGTTCAGGAATATAGTACTCGCCCGGCTGCCTGAGGGGAGTCATCTTGCCGGATTTGTCTCCACCTGCGCAAGCTGACAGCAGGACGCTGCCGCCTACCAAACCGACACCGATCTTGGCGCTCTTGCCAAGAAAGGATCTTCTGTCCATTTTGTTGCTCATTTTATTAACAGTCATTATGGTTATTAAATTCAGTAATCTTAAAAATAGTGCCTGCTTCAATTTCCTTGCAGGTTATAATAATCCCTCAGGCACGTCGCACACCACTCTGAAACCGATTCCCTTGATGTCGGAATACCACCAGATGCTCTTAGGATTCTGCGGGTCGGTACGGAGCCAATCATCATTTTTGGTGTGAGCCCTCGCAGCACAGCGGACCAGCGAGGCATCATCTGAATATGCCCCTCCGCGTACCACGAACTCATCACCGCTCTCCGGTCCCTTCGGATCCAAAGCTCCGTCAGCAATCTTTGAATATGCGTCCGCGGCGTACCGGTCGGAGCAATATTCCATCACGTTGCCCAGCATATTCTTAAGCCCGAACGGGTTGGCCTTCACCTCGGAAGGTTCCTGAGTCTTGCCGAAACTGTCTTCTGAATATACCACATAGCTTGCGATCGAAGTGGTGTCCGCCCCGAACAGCTTGTTCCAAAATGTTTCCTTTGAATATTTCTTCGGGCTGCCCTCGAAGAAGTATGGGGTCTGGGTACCGCCACGGGCTGCATATTCCCACTCCGCCTCGGTCGGAAGACGGTAGTTGCGCCCCGTTTTGAGGGAAAGCCACTGGCAGAAGGTCTCAGCCGCGTAGTGCGTCATCGTGATGGCTGGCCTCTCGCCCATTCCCCAGCCTTGGTCAGGGAATCCGAACGGAGGTGTCGGGCCGCTGACGGCATCGACATCCGGACGGTTGTTGTTGGCGTAGATTTTCTCCGGAGGGGTCCTGCCCTCGGACATCGTCTCGTTGTAGAAAGCCCAGAACTGATGCCACGTCACCTCAACCTCGCCCATAAAGAACGGAGAGATCATGACCTTTTTCTGAGGTCCCTCGTCCGCTGAGCGGAACGGCTCGCCTTCCGGACTGCCTATAATGAACTCGCCCCCTGGGACGGCTATCATGCTGATTGCAGCGGTCGTGCCGGGCACTGTCTCCGTGAAGTTCATGAATGAAGTCACTACCGCAGCACTGTCATATTTCTCACCACTTCCAGTGTCTATCACCTTACCTTCCAGTCTTTTGTGCTCGTAGCCAGGCATGTCATGGCCTGTGTTCAGATGGCAGCTGATGCACTGTAGGTCCAATTTCTTGGCGTTCTCATCGTAGTAAAGATGGGCAGTGATGCCATCGTCTGAGATTCCGGTCGGATAAAGATTGACATGGCATTTCTCGCAGGACTCGTTATAGACGATTTTAGTACCGTGCTCAAGTGTTCTTTTTGAGTCCCAGTTGATTTCGTCCTTGTCTTTAGTCATCTTGGTCCACAGATCCTTGACTCCCATCCTGGCCTTGACCATGTAGTAACGGAGGTACCCGTTCTCCTTTGGCGGAAGATGGCAAGCGGCACAGTCGGTCACCACTCCGCTCTCGCTGTTGTGATGCTCGGATTTTTTCCAGTCAGCATCCGCCTGCTCATGGTAGTGACAGCTCATGCAATACTCGTTGGTGGACGTGCGCGTCATCGCACCGCCAAGAACCAACATTGCGCAAACACCCAAAGCCAGTCCTCCCAGACCAGCGAATATGATCACCTTTTTCCCACTACCCATAGCCGTTCCGAAACCTGTTTAAACAAATCCCGTAAATTTACGCAAATCCTTTCAGACTACAAATTTTTCTTCAGCTACGTTTTCTCCGGCAAAAGCCCTCTTCCCCGGACAAAACGATATATTACTGAGTTTCTCCGGTATAATGCCGTTTCAGTGGACATTTTTGTTGGAACATACCAAGTCAGGAGCGAAAAGTAGCATTGTCTTATTTTCGTCTTACGCAGAAGACGGGGAGAATAAATATCACGGTGAGGATGGAGAAGAGCATGCCTGAGATGGTGCCGAGGGCGAAGTCGAACCAGAAGACTTCTTCGGGACCGTCGGTGAGGAACGGGAAGAGGCCGAGGATGGTGGAGACTATTGTGAGGGTGATCGGGTTGATCTTGCGAGAGAAGGATTTGACGTAGAGGCGGATGTTGGACGCGGCCGGTTGGTGAGCCTGCCGAACAACAGTTACCGGCCCTTCGGCAAGCTCAGGGACCGGCTTGCGGAGAAGGGACTGGTAGGTGGTGATGAGATAGATGCCGGCATTGACGACGATGCCGCTGAGCATCACGAAAGCGGCGAATCCGCCCTGATCGAAGGAGAAGTCAGAGAACCCGAAGGCGAGGAAAAGACCGATAAAAGAGACCGGGACCATGAATATCACGGCAAGCGGGTAGCGGAACGACTCGAAGGTCATCGCAAGCATCACGTACATCACAGCGAGGATCAGGAACAGAAGCCATGCGTACTGCTGCTTGGCGGTGTCGAACCAACCCCAGCCCGGAACCTCGGCCTTGAAACCAATCGGGAGAACCTCGTCGTTCATGTATTTGACCGCCTTCTGGGACAGGGAACGGCTGAGTTCCCAGCTGCCGACAAAATCGTAGCAGACAACAAGCTCGTAGGACTGGTTGCTCTTCCGGATCGTCACTCCGGTTCGTTTTTTGTGAATGCCTCCTACACTCGAAAGCGTCATCTTCTTCTGACCGACATCAATCGGAGAGTTAAGGACATGCCAAAGGTCGTACTTGTCCAAATCCGAAGATTGGAGTACCACATTAACTGCCTCACCATCATATTCAGAAGTTCCGATCTTCCGCTCGTACAGCAAGGAGCCCAAGGCATTGTAGTAGGCGTAAGGGTTGATGTCTGCGAGCGTCATCCGGGCAAAGTCGTAGTCCATGACAAACTCCAGCGAAGGGCGCCCATTCCACCCTCCCGACCAAATCTCGGCACCTTGGACACGACGGTTAGTTGAGAGGTAGGCCAACAGCTTATCGGCATAGCGACTGAGCTCCTGATAGTTATAGCCCTTCAGCGAGATGCGGTTGCTCTTGGAGGACGACACGATGTTGTTGTTGAAATTGTTGTCATCGATTCCTGAGACCCGCCAGTTAGCACCACCGAAATTGATTGCCATCCTTGTGACCTCTGACTTAAGCACGGAAGGAAAACCTGAGTTCTCGTACTCAGGCTTGAACTCCACGGAAATCTCGGCGTTGTCGTAGGAATATACCGATGTGGTGAAGACGGAGATCTCATCGAACTTGGACAGATAGTTTTCCATCGCCTTCACGACATCATTCAACTGGTTTACGGTACAGCCTTCAAGCATGCCGGCATTGATGACAAGGCGTTTCTTTTCGGGCTCCCGGTAGAAATTGGAGCGGTTCAAGGACTTGTAAAACAAGCCGAAAGACGAACTGAAAATCTTGTCGATGGTCTGACGGTTCCTGTCGTAAGGCTTCCATGTGACAATCTTGTCAAGGAACTTGTCGAATCTGCCTGCCTTGTCTTTGTCGTTGTCCGACAAACGGGTCGGGAGCAGACAGAGCGGGATTCCGAACGCAACGATGAACAGAAGAATGTACACCCAGCGATGCCGCACTCCCCAGCCGATGTAGGATGCGTAGAACCTGTTCCAACGCAGGATCCTACGAAGCTTCCGAGGGGAGCGTCCCTTGCCGCTGCCCGACAGATGTACAGGAATATATTCCATCAGCGACGGGATGAAGAGGTAGGAGATCACTAGCGACAAGCCTAAATTGATGACAATCACCCAGATGAAATCCACAAGATTAGCCTTTTCCTTTTCCGGAAGCAGGAGTACCATCATAAGAGCTCCGACAGTCGTTGCGGCAGCAGAAAGGATGGACGGGAAGGCCTTCCGATCCTTGAAATGGGCATAATGGTCAATCATCACGATTGAGGTGTCGATGATTATGCCGAGCGAGACGGTGATTCCAGCTAGGGTGTAGATGTGGATCTGGATGCCAGCGAAGCTGTAGATCATCAATGCGGTCAAGACATTGACCGTCAAGGTGAACACTATGATCAGCATGTACCGCCACGACCTGTTGATTAGGAACACAAACAACAGCAGAATCAGGATGCAGAGAGCAGTGCGGACGTAGATCTTGCCGAGTTCCTCACTGACATATTCAGAGGAATCATAGGCGATGCCGGTGGTGATTTCCTGAGGAAAGCTCTTTTGGAGCTCCGCCATACACTCTTTGACAGCTGAGGCAACTGTCAGCAGATTGGCGGTGGTGGCAATTTCCACTGTCAATGTGATGGTGTTCAAGCCGTTCACGCGATAGTAGCCGGACGGCAACGCTTCCTCATAGCGCCACTGGGCAATGTCTCGCAGATGAATCACCCGTCCGTCATGATTGCAGACCGGAATAGATCCGAAGTCCTGGTTCGAGGCCTCTTTCAGGCGCACCGTCATCAAGCCTTCAGAGGTTTCAGTCATGCCAAGGATCTCTTCACGATAATAGGAGTTGAAGGCTGTGGCAATCTCATCGGCTGTGATGCCTGCGGACTGGATCTTGTCTGCGTCAAAAGTAATCACCCATTGGAATGGCACGCCACCATCGACATTAACCTTGCCAACTCCGGGGATGGCAGCCAAATGGCTCAGAACGTGCTCCTTGACATATTTGGAAATCTCACGGGAAGGGATTCCGCCCTTGACGAGATAGGATATTCGTGAAACCTTTCCTCCCCCGGAGAGGGATATTCCCGGATAGGAAACATCATTCGGCAGGCTCGGATAGACGTTCCGGATTGCCGAGGCGACCTCAAAGCGGGCCGCGTCCATGTCCGTGCCTTTACGGAACTTGACCGAGACTGAGCCCGATCCTTTTCTGGAAGTGGAGGAGATGTCTGTGACATCGCGCATCCCGGCAAGCACCCCCTCGATCTTGGATGTTGCCTCGCTTTCAATGATTTCCGCTGAGGCGTTAGGGTAATTGAAAGACACATAGACTGTGCGGCCTTCGGTCATCGGGGTGTATTGGATGTTGAGACGCGGCAGCGACGCCAACCCTACGAGGGACAGCGCCACCATAATCAGGACAACCGAAAATGGAGAAAGCCTATTTTTTCTTTCTTCCATTGTAAATCGAATAATACAGCGCTGGCACGACGAACAGGCTGACAAGGGTTCCAACAAGCATTCCAGCTATGATCACAAGGGACATCGGGTACTGGAGGTCAGTGCCCATGCTTCCCCTTGACAGGAATGGACAGACGGCCAGAATAGTTGTCAACGAGGTCATTATGATCGCCTTGACCCTTAGCGAAGATGCGTCGATGACAGCCCGTTCAAGGCTTTCTCCGGCTTTCCTCATCCTGTTGATCGTGTCAATCTTCAGGATGGAATCGTTGATGACGATACCGGTGATGACAATCAGACCGATCATCGACATCAAGTTGATGCTAACTCCGAAAAACCACAGGACAAGCAACGCCACAAAGATATCCACGACAATCTCTGCAAGGATAATCAGCGGCTGTACCAATGACTCAAACTGCGAAGCTAGAATCAGATAGAGGAGGATTATGGCCACAAGCATTATGATGATCATCTCATCGATCATCTTGCTGTTGGAGAAGTACGATCCTGAATATCCCACCTCGAAACTTCCGTCTTCCCGCACGGCCTCGCTCACCGCGGCCATCACTGGTTTTACATCCTTGGAAGGCACATTCAAGTCAAGAGGATAGTAATTGTCCTCCGGACCCGCGGCCAAGGTTTTCAGGTCCTCAACAAATGTCTGACGCATAAGATCCGAAACAGGAATCCTGACCGTCTCCCCTTCCTGGCTTCTCTTTTCGATGAAGGTGCCTTGAAGAATCTCCGAAAGTCCGGTGGCGTTGGAACCGGTCACAACCGGAACAGTGCTTGTTCCCTGGACTATGTTGAACAGGCGGTTCTCATTGAGAGAGTTACGAAGGATTGACACAAGTTCGGAATAGTTGATGTTATAAAGCGCAAGCAGGTCTGGATCAGCGACAAAAAGGGCATCGGTCTTTACCGGAGGGTCCGCCACCGTCACTCCCGGAAGCGCTTCCCGGAGCTCAGCGAGCATATTCCTTAGCTGTCCGACCTCAACCTCACTTGTCTTCACAGGGCGAAGGCGCGCTGTCAGCGGAGCCTCATTCTGGGCAAAAACCATGTCGAAGATGTTCCCGGAAGATTCGAATGAATATGCCGCGTCAGGATATTCATTCTCCATCATACCGCGCAGCTCGTCCTGTACCTTCTTTAGGGTTCGTTGGTCTTTGCATTTGACATAGACGGAAGCTTCCGAAATTCCTTGGTCACCGCTGTGGCTCAGGATGAACTGCTGGGAGCCGACAAGAGCGGTCATCTGCTCCACGCTCCCAGCCAGTTTACTCTCTAACTCCTTGATTCGTTCTACGTTACGTTCTACGGAAATATGCTCGTTCCAGTCAATCTTCATAATGGCGTCAGTCTGGGTCATCTCTGGGAGACGGGATTTCGGCATTTCAAGGAAACAGAACGCCAGGCCGATGACCGACACGGCAAGAAGCCCCCAGGCTATCGGTCTGTGCCGGATGAACCATTCCATGAGCCTGTCGTCCCAGCGGCGGATAGGTTCGTCGAAGTTGATTTTCTCCAGCAACGGGCTTGGACGGAATCCGTCCGAGCCCTTGAACCACCAGTAATAGTAGACCGGAATCACGAGGATGGTCACGATGTACGAGGTCAGCAGAACAATCGTCACGGACATCGCCTGATCGTAGAACATCGCTCCAGCGATGCCGCTGAGGAATATCAAAGGGATGAACACCGCGCAGGTCGTCAGCACGGAGCTGAGCATCGCTCCCCTGACCTCCTTTGTGCCTTCGAGCACAGCGGAGCGCAGGTTTCCCTCACGTTGCCAGCGCCCGGTTATGTTGTCCACGAGGATGACTGTGTTGTCCGTCATCATTCCGACTCCGAGCAGCAGGCCGGAAAGGGATATGATGTTCAGTGTCAATCCGATGGCATAGAAGCAGAGCATTGAGAAGATCAGTGCCACCGGCATCGTCAGAATGACCAGCACCGGAGAGCGGAAGTCCCTCATAAACAGGAATATTATGACGCTCGCCAGCAGGAGGGCGACGATGATGTTCTGCAACAGGTTGTTGATGGTATATTCAAGAAGCTGGGTCTGGTCTCTTGTGATCTCGAACTTTAGCTGAGGGTAGTCTTCTTTAAAACTGTCCATCAAGCTGTTCATCGCTGATTTGAGGTCGGACATCTTGGCCTCGCTCTGTTTGATGACCGCAAGGCACACGGCATCCTCTCCGTCCGAGCGGACAAGGCCGGTCCGTTTGGCTGGGTGGACCATGACCGTGGCCACGTCCTTAATTTGAAGGAGGCGACCCTCCCTCTTGAACCAGAGGTTGGCGATGTCTTCGCTGGAAGAGGCGCGTGAGTCGAACTTGACGTTGTAGCGGTACTCTCCGTCACGGATCGTGAGGCTTCCTAGGCGAATGTTCGAGCTTTTGACACAGTCCTCGAACTCTGACATCGTCATGCCCATCTGGAGGAGTTTTGACTCGTCCGGAACGATGAGGATCTCATCGCTGACAAGGCCGCTGATGTCCACCATCGCGACCTCGGAGAGTTGCTCGATGCGCTTGCTGATGACGTCACGGGCGAAGCGGCTCATCTGAGAGAATGATTCTGTGACGGGGAAGAGGTCATCTGGTTCTCCAAGACCGGTGCGCTTCGACAGGCTCAGCGACCGATCCTGCCCGGTTGCTGAGCCTATGGTTCGGCCAGGCTCACCAACCGTCGAAGCACCGGAGGTACTTGTAATGTTGACAAAAAAAGCCGGGATGTCCGTAGCACTGGCTTTCAAGACCTTAGGTCTAGCGATGTCTCCGAGGACGGACATGGACCGGTCAATCTTCTCGTTGACCTCGATGAAAAGATAGTCGATGTCCGCACCGTGATTGAAAGTGAGCCGGATTGTCCCGTTGCCGTCCTTGGCCTCACTGACGATGTCCTCCAGACCGTTGATCTGGATGAGCTGCTGGCGCAAAGGTTTCAGAACAGTCTCATCCATCTCCCTAGCCGAAAGCTCAGAGGAAGTGGCATGGACAGTGATGTAAGGGATGTCCACATCCGGAATCAACGACACCGGCAGCAGACGGATGCTGACAATGCCCAGCACAACGATGACAAGGGTTATCATCGTCACGGTTATCGGACGGTCAATCAAATGTTTAAGCATCACCTATCGTTTTACCAGCACATCCGAATTGTCTGCCAGATTGAGATTGCCGGAGACAATCACCTGAT
This sequence comes from Bacteroidales bacterium UBA755, assembly GCA_002297815.1. GTDB lineage: Bacteria > Bacteroidota > Bacteroidia > Bacteroidales > UBA932 > Cryptobacteroides. The sequence continues at coordinate 12,402 of DBKH01000047.1, forward strand.
CGCCTTCGTTCAGTTCGGCGTTCCTGTCCTTGTTGGCTTCGACCACGTACGACTCTCCGTTGGAATAAAGGATTGTGACGTAGGTCCAATGGGCCTTGCCGTCATCCGTGCAGGTGAAAAGCACATCCAGATTGTCCCTGATCACCACCGCGCTGCGAGGCACGACAAGCTGTCCCGGAATCATCCGTTCCACAATCACCCGGACGTTCATCCCGTCAATCAGCGAACCATCGTTCCGAACCTGCGCTGTGACAGAGATCTGTCCCTTTTCATCCACCAGAGGATTGATGGCGGTGACTTTTCCTGAATATTCCTTCGTTTCGTCAGCGAACGGGCGCACCTTGACCGGAAGTCCCAAGGAGAGGAATGAATATTCCGACTCCATCACCGAGAAATCCACTTCCAACATACTGTCGTCCACAATTGTGCAGAAGACATCGGACGGGGCCTGATCGAAAGGTTTCTGCTTGATGCCAGCGACACGACCGACGAACGGGGCGCGGAGAATCGCCCCTTCGATCTCATAAGAGGAACGGGCCAAGTCATTCTTGGCCGCGGAATAGCCAGATTTCATCTTCGCCATGGCCAGCATGTCTGCGGGAACCGAGGTGGTGTCCCCTGCCGGATAGCCTTGTCCCACAAGGAAGTCGTACAAATCCAATTCGGCTTTCTGGAGTGAAAGCCGCGAGGATTCATGAGACAATTTCAGGTCCGGCCTGTCAACAGTGGCGATCACGGAACCTGCGGAGACATATTCACCGTTCCTGACATTTATGGCAGCGATTTTTCCGGTCGTCCTGAACTGCAATGCGCTTTTCTTTCCTGCAACTAGCTTCCCGTTGGACAGAAGCTGACGCGCGAAGTCCGTCCTCTCCAGTTTCATGACCGTAACCTCGTTCACCTGAGGCGTGTAGCTCAGCTTCTCGTCCTTAGCCTCCTCCGTCTTTTTGTTTCCCCCGCACGCCACAGCCATCATCGCAAGGCCGCAGGCTAAAATTGATGCAAGTATCTTATTCTTTACCATATTCATTGATTCTGAATTATTCAACCATTTCTTTGACGCTGATGTCGATGTCCTTGCCGATGATGAAGTCGTAGAGGGTGTACTTCCGGAGGGTGTAGTAGTAGGTCCAGAAGTTGGCATAGTCGGTGATGTACTTGGTCATCGCGGATTCGTTGTCGTTCTGGGCGTTCGTGAGATCGGTCACTGTGGCGGAGCCCCGACGGAATTTGTCCATCATCAGTTCGAACCTTTCGGAGGCGATCTCCATCGCTTTGCGGGAAGCAAGGCATTGCTGCCGCTGGTTGTTGAACTGGCCGACAGCGGTGAATATCTTCCTGCGGTAGTCGTTCTCGCTCTGGAGGTTCTGGGCTTTGATGACCTCCTCGGCGGCCTTTGCCTTCTGCACCTTTCCCTTGCCAAGCCCCCAGTCGAAGATCGGAACACTGAAAGTCAGGCCGACAACTTCCTGATTCAGAAGATCCTTATAGACATCCGGCAATCCATCACCAGTCTGAGACAAACCGAAGCGGGCATTCAGGCTCATCGAGATGCCCCTATCCGCCTTGGCTTTAGCTACGTCCGAAGCTGCGTTCAATTCATTTATCTGATTGTCAAGGGAGAACGTCGAGTTTTTCAACGCTTTCTCCATCACCAGATCGTAGTCCATCAAGATGTCCGGCAGTGCATCGTCCACCACAGGCTCAACCTCCACTGACTCGTCATAGCCCAGGATTGAGTTCAGGGCCATCTGCGCCTGACGCACATTGACAAGGCTTTCTCCAATCGAGATGCTGTCATTCAGGGCTCGGAGCTCCAACTGGAGATATTCCGCCCTCGTGACGCTTCCGAGTTTCATCCTCTCAGCGGCAACGGAACGCATCTTCTCGGTGTTTTCGTAGTTCGCCTTCACGACTTCCTGATTCTTAAGAGCCTGGACAAGAGAGAAATACGCCGAGACGGCATCTATCGTGACCTGCTCCATAGATTCGACATAACGGCGACGGCCACGTTCATATTCCTTAGGTTCAATGAGTTTATCCCATTTAAATTGGTTATAGGAGAAGAGAGGTTGGACATAGCTGACCGTGACAGGCTGGGAGTACCAGGTCAGTTTCTTGTTGACTCCGAACTGATCAATGCGGGAGAGGTCGGAATAGACGTAAAGTTTTCCACCGGTAAATGTCACATTCTGAGCCACCTGAAGTCCGAGGCTGTTCTGGAGGTTGTAGGTGCTGGCGTAGCGGAAAGATCCGTCCTCATAGCTTTGCAGCAAGGTGAGCGAGCGGTCGAAGTTCATCAGATTGCCGTACAGCACCAGCGAAGGCAGACGGCTCGCCTGATAGGATCGGTACGCCCAGTAAGTCGAGACAAAGGCGTGTTTCGCCTCAAGCGCTGCCACTGACTGGCTCCGAGCAGTCCCTATCACTTCCGCAAGCGACATCCGCTGCTGCGCCCCAAGAGGCACGCCCCCCAAGAGAAGAATGAATATGCCAACCGCAGTAGTAGTTATTCTATGGTTAAGATTCATCGCGTTCTAACCTTTTAGTGTTCGCTAATTTACTGAATATTTCTGGAATATGCGCATTTAGGTTATAGATTTTCTCTACTGTAACAACCTTTTCTAATAGTCATTTGAAGCCTCAGTTTTAATTCTCCACATAATAGTCTATCCTGACTATACTTTGCGGTCGATCAGCATTTGTGGTTATTCTGATTACAGCTGTTTGTGGGCCATATTTTCCTTCTGCATCGATTTGAACCTGAACTTTACCCTTCTCGTTATGTTCGTATAGTTTCTTATCAGTCTGAGCTTTCGTACAATTACATGTAGTAGTCACACTTAGTACCTATGTTTGATATCCA
>DBKH01000045.1:0-2059 GCA_002297815.1 Bacteroidales bacterium UBA755
TAGAGTTCGTAAGTCGGCTTGTCGTCAATCGGAATCGCCTCGATGTCGATGTCCGTCCCGAAGCGCAATTTGATGTTGTCAAGGCACTTATGGATGATGGACAGAGTGTTGAGCCCAAGGAAGTCCATCTTTAGCATTCCGACCTCCTCGATGTAGTGGCCGTCGTACTGCGAAGTCCAGACATATTGCCCGGACTCCTTGTCCATCGAAAGGCAGATAGGAATATAGTCGGTCAGGTTGCCTCGTCCGATGATTGTGGCGCATGCGTGCATTCCGACCTGACGGATGCAACCCTCCAGTTGCAGGGCGAATTTCAGGACCTCCTTGACCTGCGGCGTGCCGTTCTCCAGTTCCTCCTTGAACTCCGGCACAAGTCGGTAGCAGTTCTTGAGGGTGATCTTGACATCGGTGTCCTCCATTCCCCTCTGGTAGGTCTTCTTGATAGTCTTCTTCTGACCGGGATTGTCAGGATCATCGACCTCAACGTCCTTTTCGACCACTTTGAATCCCGGCTTCAGATCATCTAGTTTCGGATTGAAGAGATATTCCTTCTCCACCTTCTCGCTGAGGCGGTCCGGCACCATTCCTGAAAGGCGGTTGGATTCGTCGATCGACAGGTCGTGGATTCGGGCCACGTCCTTGATGGCACCCTTGGCGAGCATCGTGCCGAAGGTGATCACGCGGGAAACGTGATCCTTACCGTAGGAGTCCTCGACATATTTATGAGCCAGTGACAGATCCTCGAAATCCACGTCGATATCCGGCATCGAGATTCGGTCCGGATTCAGGAAACGCTCGAACAGCAGTTGGTACTTGATCGGATCCAAATTGGTGATTCCCAAGCAATAGGCCACCACGGATCCAGCGGCGGAACCACGGCCCGGACCGACCATGCTGCCCTTTGCCCTTGAGGCCGCGATGTAGTCCTGCACGATCAGGAAGTAGTCCGGGAAACCCATTCGGCAGATGGTCTTGAGCTCGAAGTCGATTCGCTCGGCCTGCTCAGCGTTGAGAGTGTCACCGTAACGTTTCTTCGCTCCCTCGTAGGTTATGTGGCAGAGATAGGCCACCGACTTGCAGAACTCATCGCCCCGGTAATTGCCCTTCTTGTCGCACTTTCCGACCTCGATGACATCCTTGTACATCTCCAGATAGTTGTCCAGATCGTCAAGGAAGGCCTGATCAATCTGATACTTGGGAAGGACGTGGTCACGGTCGATCTGATATTCCTCAACCTTGGAGGCTATCTCAAGGGTGTTCTCTAGCACTTCCGGATGGCCAGGGAACAGAGCGGCCATCTCTTCTTCACTTTTGAGATATTCCTGCTGTGTGTAGTGCAGACGCGGTTCCTCATTGATCTTCTTGCCGGTGTTCAGGCAGATGAGATGGTCGTGCGCCGGGCCGTCCTCCTTGTTGACGAAGTGGACATCGTTGGTTGCCACAACCTTGACTCCCATCTCGGCAGCGAGTTGGAATATTCCCTCATTGCTGATCTTTTGCTCATCGTAAACCTCCAGCGAGAGCCCCGGCACCTCCGTTTTGTGGAGCATCACCTCAAGGTAGTAATCATCCCCGAAGACATTCCTGTGCCACTCTATCGCCTTTCTCGCCTCGTCCATCTTGCCGGCAACGATGTTCTTCGGGATCTCGCCCGCAAGGCAGGCGGAGCAGCAGATCAGGTTGTCGTGGTACTTCTCTATGATCTCGTGCGAGACCCTCGGCTTGCCATAGTAAAGGCCCTCGATGTGCCCCAGAGACACAATCTTCATCAGGTTCTTGTACCCTTCAAAGTTCTTTGCCAGCAGTATGAGGTGGTAATATGACCGGTGCTCGCTGTCCTTGAGCTTCGGGTCATAGTGGCGTGTCACATAGACCTCGCACCCGATGATTGGCTTGACCTTGAAATGCCCGGTTGCCTTGTCAACATGTTTGTTTGCGAACTTGAAGAACTCCTTGACTCCGTACATGTTACCGTGGTCAGTGATAGCCAGGGCAGGCATTCCCATCTCCTCGGCCCTGTCAAACAGAGTCGAGATTGTGGAGAAACCGTCAAGAATCG
>DBKH01000045.1:2119-10493 GCA_002297815.1 Bacteroidales bacterium UBA755
AACAAACCGCCCGGCATCCGATTTTTTCCTTCCGACTTCGGGCGGATTGCGACAGTACAAAGATACCGAAAAACCCTATCCCCGCAAAGCCGCCCTCGCCGAAAAGTTATCAACAGTTCGGGAAAAGTCCCGATTTTACCCCTCTAAAACTCGGAACAATTCCCGATAGGATCATGGCATGCGACACTGGATAGTATATTCATCATATTCTTAGACAAACATTTAGGCGCCACGCGCCTCATTGTGGGACATAAAATAGGAGACCAGACGGTCAGTCTCATTGGGACCCATGTAGGCACCTTGGAGGCGAATTGTTTCTCCACCGGTCTGGAGAATCATATCTCCGCTACCGATAAGATTTTCCGCTCCCGACGTGCCGATGATGGTCCGTGCGTCAGATCTGGTCACGGTCCTGACTGCGATTCTTGTCGGGAAAGTTGCCTTTATAGAATCCGTAATGACTTTCTTGGACGGTCTCTGGGTGGAAAGAATGATGTGAATGCCGACTGCCCTCCCCTTCTGCGCCAACCGGAAGATAGATTCGGTAATGCGGTGCGACATATTCCTAGACTCCTTGTCGCGGCCTGCTGGGATGGCCAAGTCGGCATATTCATCAACGATGGTGACAATGTAAGGCCAACGTCCTCCGCGAGTAGAAGCCTGCTTGTTGTATTCCACGATGTTGCCGATGCCGCATCCGCCGAGGTGCGAATAGCGGACTTCCATTTCTTCACAAAGTGCCGCAAGGGTTTTGTCTGCCTGAACCGTCGTTTGCACGATAGGGTTCTCTCCTGGAATGGAGACCAGATATTGCCCTCCAAGACGCCCGTATGCGGAGAACCCGCAGCCCTTGGGATCAATGAACACGAACTTCAGTTCTTCAGGGCGTTTTGAATATAGCAACGAGGCGACTATAGAATTAATGGCCACCGTCTTGCCCTGTTTTGTGGCACCAGCGACAAGCAAGTGGGGAGCCTTGGCCAGATCAAAGACCATAGTTTTGTTCCCGAATGTCTGCCCGATGGCCACCGGCAGTTCCGCCTCGCTGTTCCGGAACGCGTCATCGCTTAGGACCGAACGAATCGGAACTATCGCTCGGTGGTCATTGGCGATCTCGATGCCGATGGAATCCTCCAAGGTCATTACACGCACACCTTTCCAATGAAGGCCAAGCGCTGTTTCTGCCATAAGCCCCTTGACCTTTGAGCAACTTACTTTTCGCTCCGGATAGACCTTGTAAAGCGTCACCGCCTGCCCTGGTATGGCTTTGATGTCCTTGACATGTACCTTGCCGTTCGCGAGAGCCTTACTGATAGCATCTTTTTTCCCGGTAATCTCTTCTTCGGGCACAACGTTACCGTCGGAGGCATATTCATTCAGCAACTCCAGAGGGGGCAGCTGATAGTCTGTTGAGGTTATTTCTTTTTCCATATTGCTTAATATTAATACATTACAAACAATCGAATCATCCTAAATGAAACCGTTGTTTCCGACAGTCTAAATCGTCAAGACGTGAATATCCGACTTCGCAAAATCGTAAGCCTCCCCTAAGACAGCCCCGTTGGAGAACACAGTCCCGTTCCACTCCTCCATCACTCCCGCGGCTTTATGAATATGCCCGAACAGGTGAAGCCTGGGGCGGACCTGCATCACGCGCTGCCGCAGAAAGGGATCTCCGTAGTGGATCTCATCAGAAAGGTCAAGAATATCATAGGGCGGCTGATGGGTGACGAGAACGTCCGTGTCCGGAGGTATATTCATAAAATCTTCCGTACGCCGCGCCGCGGCATCCTCAAAAAACATCGGCACACCGTAGAACTTGACGCCATCCAACAGAACTCCGGAATTGCACAGGTAGTGGCAGTTCTCGTCCAGCCCCTCCAGCCTCGCACCCCGAAGGCAGAAATCGTGGTTGCCAGCGATGAAGACCTTATGCCTGTGGGGCAGATCGCAGAACCATTCCATAAAGTCCAGCGCCTCCCCTTCGGTTCCCACCATCGTGAAGTCCCCCGAATGCACGATCACATCGCCCTTCGGCAACCCAGTCAGCAGCCGGTGCATGTTGTGAGTGTCTGAGATGTGGACTATTCTCATATTGCTTGATCTTTGAAGATCATTCTTACTTTCCGGAGTGCCTCTTCCATAAGGAGTTCATATTCATCCTCACGGTAGTAACCGGTCACTGTTCCGGGGGTATGGTTGGTTTCTTCAAGCAGGTTCATCCAGTCCCCATCGGTGAGGAACTCCCAAGCATCATCGCACTGGACAAGTTCCGCGGTCCATGGATCGGAATGACGCCACCGAAGGTAGATGCACCAGCGCCGCCCCTCCGCATCGTGGAAGTAATAGTAAATCTGCGCAGGGCAGAAATAGTCCAGATGCAAGATCCATTCGTGCTCCTTGATTTCCTCTTCTCGCCTCGGAATTGATCTCACAAAGTCCAACATATTGTCAAACAGCACCTTTCGAGACTTTTTGCCTTCTTGCGGCCCTACCAGACCGGCCTCCTCAAGTTCAGAGATGATCCCCGCTGTTCTATAGTACCCGATTCCGAAGTGCCTCTGGATGGCTGATGCTGACGCAGTCTTATTCGCAATAATGAACCTTGCCACCGGGAAAAAATATATGTCCCGAGATTGCTCCATAATTTTGTTTTTCGCAAAGGTAGTCCACCGCGTTGCCATTTTGCGGCAGTGACAGCCTTGCTTTATGAATATTACAGATGTACAATCCCCGCTGTAAAGGTTCTGTCCCATGGCATTGTTCACTATGCCGCCCTGCATGTTGAAGTCCTTCCGCATGTCTGTCGGCTTCGAGTAAAGCCAGAACCTCGTCCCGTCACCCAGGCTGAACATGGCGCTATGCGCTTTTGAGGATTGTGTGGACGATCTCTGGGGTGAGGCCGCCCTGGATGCGCATGTCCGTGCCGGAGGCCGTGCGGAGCTCGATGCTCATCCGGCTCTCGGTGGTGGAGGCCGCTTTCGCCTTCCCTCGGGAGCCGGAGGGTGATGCGGTCGCGCCCGTCGCTGCGGGCAGCCCTCCGCTCACCACCGGAAGGAACCCTTCTGGGACATCGTGTCTGGCGTACTTCCGTTTCCATCTTTATGGTAATTTCATTTGCATAGTGCCATCGCATCTGCTTATTCGTAACTTTTAAGCAAAAGCTCAAACATGGCCCTCCCATGCTCTTCAATCGCATCAAAATTCCATACTTTATTAAAAGTGAACGCATGCAGCATTTTTAAGCTCTCTATTGAACCACTTCTGGAGCTATCAAGAAAAGATTCTACCCGAGCTTTCTTCTCTTGATAAATAGAGTTGGATAGTGCGGAATTCTGTTCAGAGGAAATCATGACCAGGTTTCCAAACGAATTACGGTCTTCATCTTCAAGTTTCAGCGTATCATCTTGTAAAGGTGTTTGAGGAGCTATATGTTCAATAGACCTATTCCGCTTAAAAACATATTTCTCTGCAACATCTATAGCTCGTCTTATTTCATTGTTTCGTGATACTGCATCATCTCCGACAAGAAATAATTCTTTTCGTTTTAACCAGATTTGGAAGTCCAAGCGCCAAAACCAGTAACGGTCAACTCTTTCATAATTCAAGTCGGCATAGTTGAGTTTTTCCTTAGGATGCACCTCATCATCCATTGCTTTCAATGCAACATAAAGATCATAAGGTGCTATAAGGGCATCCGTATCCACAACATCAATCAACTTATTGAACCACAGATAGTACGTAACAAGTGAAGAGTTAACAAAAAGCATAGACTCAAACATTTTCAGTGTCTCACTAGCATCTCCTTTCTCAAAATAAGCCAAGTCATAATCATAGTCACCCACCCCATCAAGAATACGAACAAAATACACATCCAAGAAAATTCTATAGCAAACAAGACATGAGAAGAAGCTCTCGATTTCACTGTTATCACATTGACTAACTAAGTGTTTCTCAAAGGTGTCAACGATATTCGCCTTATTGAAAAAGACTGTAATGTCTCCTATCTCCTTTCCTCTATCAGATAAAAACTTGTATAGACACTGCAGCAGAAAATTAGAAAAGCTCATTACAGAATGACTGCCATCTCCTACTCTTTGATTCTTCACCGGAGCCTTTGGGCTTTCCTTTACATCCATGATAGAACGTCCGCTAGCAGCTTCCTCCGTTTCCTTAAGATCATCCAATATATTGTTGTTAAATAGTGTGCGAAAGGAATACCTATTTTTTATAGCTTTCCGAATTCTTTCTTTTATCCCACTTTCGTTCTCCCCCTCACTGCGCCTTACTCTAAAACAAGATGTATCCATATCAGTGATACGGTTCCAAGCTTTTGCTAAAAGCTCTTTATCCGAAGTCAGCCGGTGTAGCAATCTAACTTTCACTATTTCATGCCCTTCCAAATTCTTACCGATTGAATTCATCCGTTCGAAGTATTTGTTCAAAGATGATTGATTGTAATTCTCAGGCAAATATGTCACAAAGAATGTCATATTCTTGTAAGCATACTCCGCATATTCTTCACGCTCCCGATCTGATTCAAAATGTGTCTTCAGATATCTACAAATGCAATCTATCCCTTTTTTCATTTTTTTGTTTTCGTAGGGAGCCGTTTCATCATAGACGAATAGGAGTGATTCAATATGGCAAGATGTGATCAAGAAAGACATATACTGCTGGTCTTCAGGTCTAGCGGAGAAAGCCAGCCGTGGTTCTTTATTGTCTGTCAGAAACAGTTTCCATGGAGCATAATAGTAGGATAGCACTATTCCCATCAACATCATGACAGTAAACCGTTGCTGACCATCAACAAGATCATTCTTCGCGGTTGATGTCAACATTCCGATATAATATTTCTTTCCTGTCGACTGTTGTTCTTTCAAGTCATTCAGAAGTTGTGATATTCTTTCGGGATCCCATTCAAAAAGTCTCTGATAAAGAGGAATCATATATGTTCTATCACCGATAGTCTCGGGGGTCAAACAAATGTTATCGAAGGTGTTCATTACAAAGTCAATTTAGAAATACTATTAATTTCCACGTCATGCTTACAGCGCTCAAAACAGCGCGAGACCTCCTGAAAATAACGCTGCTGAATCTTTGTCTGTGGTGCCACAAAAGGCATTTCCTTAACAGCATGAAGGAGTTCTGCCAAGAAGAATGTTGGGGATGTAGCTCGATCTATCATCAAAACAATATTGGTGTCCGCACCATACTGGTGAAGTTTTCGAAGGTTAACTCTGAAATTTTCGTATCGATGCAGAGACACACGCTTGGCAATCAATATTAACGCGTCCGTCAAATACTGATCTCCGAATTTAAGATAGTAACAGAATAGTAATGATTCTATCACGTCTCTATACCATTTATGCGTCTCCATATCCAGACGATGAATGGAATAGTAGGCGTTCGTAGCCGAGAATGACATAAATCGACTTAAGATTGTATCAACGTACGCAAAGAAGTGCGCCCCTCCCTGAATGGATTCATTCCAATAAAACCGCTCTCCAAAAGGAGGAATCTCTGAAATTAATGGCGCCGCCTCATACTCGTGCTTCACATTATATTTCGCTTTGTCATCCCATGATTGCATCCGAATCCAATGCCTTAATCTAAAAACATATAGAGACAAAGAACGCACATATGCTCTCTCATCCTCACTATCAGCCTCATCTCCCGCCAAAATCATCTTGTCCCATTTCTTTGCCAGGTGCATTGATTGATACGGATTTTCTGTAATGAAACGAAGATGATGTGCTTTCAACAGATCAAAATCAGACAAGGCTTTACCTCGTGAATTCTCATTAGAGAAGAAAGTATAGGCCAAATCTATTGAAGAATCATTCAATATAAGCACATTAAACTCGATTTTGTTCCAAAGCCTTTCTGCCAGAGCACGCCTTTCAGAGCGCCTTACACCAGATAATATGTTCCTAATTAAGTACTTGTTATAAGCTATATAGTCCTCAGCGAGTTTTGATTGGTAGGTCTCACCTAAAAGAGAAATGCCCTCGATATGTAAAGCTGAAAGTATCAAAGACAAGGTGACAAGGCGTTGTTGTCCATCAATTATTTGGAAAGAATCATCAACCCTCTGAAGTATAACGGTTCCAAGACGGTATTTCCCATCTAAATTCTGGATATCATCCCAAAGTACACGAATTGTCTTTTCATCCCAGCAATATATTCTCTGATAATCCGGGATTCGAAGATTTAGATTGAGAAGCTGCAATAATGTCAAGGTGTAGAGATCCACATCATTGTTGTTGTATTCAAGAGGGACGGAAACTTTTGCCAACGTCCCATTCTCTTGTTCAATTTGGAAATACTCCTGTATCGCCCGATCAAAGCGGTCCTGCATCTGCAAGAATATATTCTTGACATCATCCCATTCACGAATTTGGTTAATATTACGACAGGCCATATAAGAATGGTGTTCTGTTATCCAAATATAATCCGAGTCATTCGGGAAACGGTCAAATAGATAAGCGGCCAAATCGCTAAAATTTTCTTCAGATGAAGAAGTCGGCTTCAATATCTGAAGTTCGATATAAGACGGCCATTCATCATCTTGGGCATGATCGTACAAAAGAACATACCGTACCTGAGTTGATGGATCTTGTTCCTGCAAAAGTGAACTTTTCAAAACCAAACAGCGGGACCACCAATTTCCTCCTCGTCCCCACCAATTGGAATATTTTTCTATAAAAGAGTCTGGAAACTCATTCTGAATCCACTCTTTTAGGTGGTTATTTATATACACAGAATCCATTCGTCTATTGTTTTAAATTTTGTATCTGAAATGCAGCCCTATTCCCAAAGCGTGGCACCGTCGCTCATTTTAGAATACCGGTTCTGGAAGACCATTGGAATAAAATAAGCAGCAGTCCCACGCGCAATCCCACGAAGGGGATATGACGAGGGAAAATGTCCGCTTACTCTCTTCCACGTGGATTTTCCAGATTCGTATTCGAGAATAAACTTACACTTCCGTGTTCTCAAGTATGTCTTGCCAAGGTACACTATCATTCTTGAATATGCAAGGCTGCCGCTTATCTTTTTTCAAACTATCAGAAGCTCCCCCTTGAAGTGGTTCTGGTGATTCTTCAACGACAAAGGTAATTCAGCCAACCGCCATTTTGCGGCAGTGGCGAGTATCGATGCGGTTTCCGTGTATAAATATTACGAAACGCTTTCAGCCGTCCACCTTTCAAGAAGTGATTATATCCAAAATATTCGCTTTTTCAAAAGTGATTTTGTATATTTGTAAAAATATCGGCACAATCATGCAAAGTTCTGACATACAGCCATTGGTGAACTACTACCACCGGAAGATCAAACAGGTGAATCTTAATTTTAAAAGATACCTTTTTAACCAAATCAACTGGGACGCCAGAATTATCGGGATAAAAGGAGCCAGAGGAGTTGGAAAAACCACGTTGCTGCTTCAACGGATATTGGAGAAATACAAGGACATTGGCGATACGTTTTACATCACGTTGGATCATCTTTGGTTCAGAAACCATTCTCTTGAGGAACTGGTTGAATACCTTTACACCCACGGCATCACGGAAATCTACATTGACGAAGTCCACAAGTATAAGGACTGGAGCCAGTCTCTGAAAACTTTCTACGACGAGTTCGCAGACTTGAGAATTGTATACACCGGTTCATCCATGCTTGAGATAGAAAAGTCAAGCACTGACCTTGCAAGGAGGCAGACACCCTACCGCCTCGACGGGCTGTCTTTCAGGGAATATCTTAAATACACGGGGGCCCTTGAATATGAGCCGCTGCAACTCTCGGACATCATTCAGAACCATGTCACCACAGCCATGGACATCTGCGGAAAGACAAAGATCCTCAAGATGTTTGATAAGTACCTGAAAATAGGATATTATCCTTACTTCACCGATGCGAAGAATGATTTCCTGATAAGATTGGCAGAGACCGCCAAACTGGTGATTGAAAACGACTTGCCGGCAGTTCTTGATGTGAATTACGCGACTATAGAGAAGACACAGAAACTTCTTATGATCATCGCGGAACACGTGCCGTTGCAACCGACCACCGAGAAGCTGGCGTCCGCGATAAGCTCGACACGCGACTCGTGCCTGAAAATGATGTATATGCTTGACAGGGCCGCCATACTACGTCTTCTCACCACTGAGTTGAAGAGTCACAAAAGGCTTGTGAATCCGGATAAAATCTATCTTGACAACACAAATCTGATGTACGCTCTCGGCTCCAACGTCAATGAGGGCAATCTCCGAGAAACTTTTTTCTTCAACCAAGTCGGCAACACCCACGATGTCCGCTCAAGTCACGCTGGAGATTTCCTAATAGACGGAAAGCTGAGAGTGGAAGTAGGAGG
>DBKH01000029.1 GCA_002297815.1 Bacteroidales bacterium UBA755
ATGAGAAGGAAAAATCAAAAAAAATAATAACTTTGCCGAACCGAAAGCGACCATATCCGAAGTGGTACATTTGAAAACGCTCCAGAAGGTACATTTAATGTGATATAGTCATGTGATGGCTGGTTATTGTTTCGGAAGGATTATGTGTAAGGCGAAATATACCGTTGCGTGCGATGCCTATGGTAAAAACTATTTATATTTGCGCTGGCTGCCTATCGATAATCAGATGCCATCTTGATTTAGCTTTAGGCAATAGCCGCAGTGTATAATGTTTAACTTTATTGATTAGTGTATGTACAAACTATCTAAAAAACAAATGAATGAAGTATCAGGTGGTATTTCACGTGAGGAGTACTGTAAGCAGTTGAACGAGATGTTCGAGTATCAGACTGAGGTGCAGACTTGGACTGATGAAGAATGGGCGAATGCAACCGATGCTTGGAACATGTATTGTGCGAAGTAGACTTATATCATTCCGCTCTGGGGAGAAGTTCTTTTCTCATAGCTCGATTACGTTGCGGATGGCATTCATCCTTGGCCTTTTGGTAGGTGTGCTTCCATCGGTCTCAGCGCAGAATAAGGCGATTGAACCGGCCATCCTCGAATGCCGCTATCTAGAAACGGTGGTTGTGGACACGTTGTCGGGGCGAAGTGTGGGCGACACTCTGATCTTGAAGGTGAGCAGAACCGCTTCGGCATTCTACAGCAAGGACTTGCTGTTTGCGGATTCGCTTAAGGCTCAGCCTAATGGCCCGCAGGATTTTAGGCAGCTGATGCTGCGGTACGCTAAGGAAGGACGGATAAGTGAGCTGACCAGCAACACGTCTGAGTACATCTACCAGAACTGGCCGGAAGGGTCCATCACCACACGGGCGAAACTGGGAAAGGTACCAGTGGAATTTGCTGAGGAAAGGGAACTTCTGAAATGGGCCCTGAGCGATTCGGTTAAGACGATACTTGGCTATGAGTGCCGTATGGCAGAGGCTGATTTCCGAGGCCGGAAATGGATCGCGTGGTATTCGGTTGAAGTCCCTTTGAGTGTTGGGCCTTGGAAACTGTGGGGACTGCCGGGACTTATATTCGAGGCATACGACAGTGAACAGGAATATTTATATTCAATAGTTTCCATCTCAGCTGAATCACCCGGTGAAGTGATTGTGTTTGATTGGTCTGACGGGAAGAAAAAGTACACAAAGGTGACACGCCAGAAATATTTGAGGGCATATTCGGGACAGAGTTTCATCAATGAGGCCAAGGCAAAGGAGGCTGGGCTTGGAAATTTGGCCACGGAGAGAAAGTATGATTTAAGGGAGAGGGACTATTGATAATGGCAAGGTGGCTGTTGACATACCTTCTTTTGTTGTCCTCGCTCGTGTCGATGGCTCAAAGCATTGTGATTCAGGGGACGGTTCGCTTCAAGGAAGGAGGGGCACCGTCCGCTGGAGTGAACGTCATGCTTTTAGGACAGGACCGCAAGTCAATTCTTGGTTTCGGCTTGACGGACAGGGATGGGCGTTTCCGAATTGAATATTCTGGCATGTCTGACGCTCTTGTTCTTCGGTGCACAGGGATGGATATAAAAATGTTGGAAAGAAATATTCCTGCTTCGGATCAATGGCTTGACATAATAGTCACAACCTCTCCGTTGACGATAAGGGAAGCCAAGGTAAAGGCAGCCCCGATGTCGGCTAAAGGAGATACAGTTGTCTATCATGTCTCGCAATACAAAGAAGGAACGGACCGTGCCATTGCTGATGTGTTGAAAAGGATGCCGGGAATAACGGTGGAAGAAAGTGGCCGGATCGCCTACAATGGCAAGCCGATCAACCGCTTCTACATAGAGGGCATGGACATGATGGGTAAGTCTTATGGCGTGGCCACGAACAATGTCCAGGTCGAGGACATAGCAAGTGTCGAGGTCTATGAACGGCATCAACCTGTCAAAGCGTTAGAAGACCTAGAAAGGACGGATCAGGCTGCGCTTAACTTGCGCTTGAAGGATGACGCCAAGGGTGTGTGGAACGCCATGGTACAGCTTGGTGCCGGTTACGAACCAACGATGTGGAACGCGGAAGGGTTGGTAATGCGTTTCGCTAAGACGTTGCAGACCCTTCTGACTTACAAGGGCAACAATGAAGGGGAAGATGTCGCATCAAAGGAGATCCTTCCGTTCGAACTGATTGACGAACAATCAGAAATGCTAGGAGTCCGCACCTTGTCAGAGCCTTCCATCGACCGGTCAAAATACTTGTTCAATAACCTGCACGCATTGTCGGCCAATGTGATGTCGAAACCTCGGAAAGATCTTGACTTGGTGGCAAAGGCCACATATCTGAAAGACCGTCAGACGGCTGATGGCCAGTCTTGCACAAAATATTTTTTCAGTGATGGGGCTATTACCAATGTAAATGAAAATCTATATTCAAGACTTTCGACAAACCAAACTAATCTGGAACTTAAATTGAGACATAACTCTTTGCATCACTATCTGAATGAGGTTGTGGAATTTATCGGAATCTGGAATGATAGTTTTGGAACGGCTGGGGAAACATCGCAGAGTCACAAGTCGGACAAGATTGTCCTTAGAAACAATTTTACGGACTTGGTAAGGGCCGGCTCAAAAGTCTTTTCGATACTCTCAGACACTGAATATTCCCGCCTCCCGGAACGTCTTTGTGTCAGCTCGTTCATGTTCTCTGACAACGCATCGGATGCCGTTCAGTCAGTAGCGTCCGAACGTCTGAAAGCTTTGAATGAACTAAGATTTTCCGTCAACACGGGCAATTGGCAGTTCCGTGTCGTCGGCAATGCTAACCTACGCATTGAAAACCTGGTTTCAGATCTAAAGGCTCATACTTCTCAGATTTATCCTGATAGCCTAATAAACGATCTGTCGTTAAGAAGGTTCGACCTGATCCTCAATCCTGCGATAGAGTACAATCTTGGAGATCCTATGATGGTTACATTGAGTTTCCCTGTGGACTACAGGCTTTTAAAAACATCTGGCATCAGTCGCAATCGTTTTCTGCTTTCTCCGAAACTGACCGTGTCGGGAGATGTCACCAATCGTCTAAGATATAACATATCATCCTCCTATAACGACATGGAAGGCGAAATCAATGACTTGTACAGTGGCTACATCTTGACAGATTATAGGATGCTTGTCCGCAAGGCAGGAGTGCTTCCGAGCACTTCATCCTTGGCCGTTTCCGGAAGATTGGAGTATAAGGATCCTCTTGTGGGCCTTGTCACTTCCGCGACCTTGCGATGGTCAAGGTCCTGGCGCGATTTGATCTTCAGTTCAACCATAGATGGCATCGGATTTCAAGAGTTAGCATTGGCTATGGACAACCATTCGGACAGTTTCTTTGCTTCAGCCAATTTCAGCAAACGACTCCAAAGCCTTTTCACCACAATCAACACCGGTATCAGTTGGTCGGCAGGCGAATCACCTATCATCCGTCAAGGCGACTTGATGTCAGTCCATCGTTCCGTCATCCAAGGAAAACTCGGAGCCATGACAAGGTTGTCTTCGTTTTTGAATATGGAGTATTCCTGCTCATTCTCAAACATCTACAGCGGACTCTCTAATGCCGAGTCTCTCTCGTCAATATTCCTTCTGAGCCAATCATTAGTGGCCAATTGGTCTTTTCGCAAGTCATGGAACCTTCGAGGAGAGTTCGAGCATTACCGTAACGACTACATCAGCGGAAAAGACAGAAACACCCTGTTCGCTGACCTTTCTCTGTCGTATAAGAAGCATCGTTTCGAGTACTTTATCATCGCCCGCAACCTATTGAACCGCAAATCATTCGGCAGCGTCAATTCCGCCGATCTGATCGAATATTCCACCTCCCGCGCCATCCGCCCTGCCTCAGTGATGTTGAAGCTTAGGTTTAATGTCTGATTCTTCTTCCCTGCCTGTAAGAAATATTAATTGAACTTGACAATTATATTGACAGATAATTTGTATATTTGATAGAACACTTGATGCCGACATGCCTGAGAGATTGAATAGAATATTACCTTTATTGCTGGTTCTTTTGACCTTGCTGATGGTCGAGATCGGTTCCTCAGCCCAGCGCACAGTCTCAGGACGTGTGACCGATGCTGAAAGCGGTGCTGCGGTTGAGGCAGTGAACGTGATGCTCCGCTGTCCGGATGCCGTGAGCATAATTGCGTTCGCGATGACATCTGCGGACGGCTCCTACAAGATCACATTCAATTCCGAGGCCGATACTCTTTTGCTGATGGTCTCCGGATTCAATGTGGCGCGTCAGGAAAAGATACTGACGAAATCCATGAGGAAGATGGATTTCAAGGTGCGTTATTCCAATCAGACAATCCGTGAGGTGACGGTCAAGGCAGACCCGGTCAAGCGTTCGAGCGACACTTTGACCTATTATGTGTCTTCATTCCGTGACTCAACAGACAGGAGCATAGGTGACGTGCTCCGCAAGATGCCGGGAATAGAGGTGTCTGAAAGTGGTGGTGTGAAGTATAACGGTGTGGCGATCAACAAATTCTACATCGAGGGCATGGACATGCTCGGGGGTAAGTACGGCATCGCCACGAACAATGTCCAGGCAAAGGATGTGGCAAGCGTTGAGGTCTATGAGAATCATCAGCCGATAAAAGTCCTTCAGGATTGGGTGAGGTCTGATCAAGCCGCGTTGAATCTCAAGCTCAAGGAAAAGTCGAAAGGAACATGGAATGGTGTAGTCGAGACGGGAGCGGGCTACAAACCACTGCAATGGTCTGGGCAGTTCACTCCTATGTACTTTACGAAAAATTTCCAGACCATTCTTACCTACAAAGGAAACAACATGGGGCGCGATGTTTCCAAGGAACTGAGCGATCAATATGCTGGGTTTGGTTCGATTCCTGAGCTTGTCTTGATAGTGTCACCGCTCCAGCCCCCTCTTGATGAGAGCACATGGCTGAACAATAACATTCATTCAGCATCGGCAAACGGAATAGTGAAGACCGGCAAGAGCACCGAGCTGACGGCACAAGCACATTACTTCCGTGACAGACGCGCGGCCGAGTCATCGTCCGAGACGGTTTATTATTTGTTGGATGCCCCTTCGTTCAGGATTTCGGAAGGCATTTCTTCGGTTCAGGTGATGGATGAGCTCAAGACTGATGTGAAATTCAGGCTTAATTCGACAAAACACTACTTGAATGATAATATTGAGTTGACAGTCAAAGGTTCAGATGCCGATGGTGAAGTCATCGGTGATTTGGAAACATTTGGCCAGCACTTGCATCTTCCTTATCTTAAGTTGCGCAATCATCTGAACGCGATCCACCGGTTCGGCAAATGGCAGTTGAACATCTGGTCCGACACGGATTATTCAAGGCGGGAATCGTACCTTTCCGTGACCCCGAACATCCTTGGTGAATATGGTGTCGTCGGTGACGGACTCCGGCAGGACATCCTGTCAACGAAATTATATTCAATGACCTCTGTCAGCACATCCCGTCAGGTTAGGAAGTGGATTTTTGGATTGGCAGCGAGAGGTACGGTTGATTTTGAGAACTTCCGTTCAGAGCTGACTCCAGCGGATTCAATGCGTAATGACATCGGTTGGCGTCGCATCGATTTGTCTTTGACCCCATCTGTCAGTTATTCAATCTCTGGGCGTTTTAATTTTGATGTTTATTGCCCAACGACTTATGTGGACATTTGTTCAGATGATCGACTATCCTCCAAATCTTCCTGTGGTCGTGTGATTCTTTCTCCGGTCGCATCAATTAAATGGACACCAACCTATAACCTGACTATCAAAACATCTGCGAATTACGGTGAGAGACTTGGCGGCCTTTACGACATGTTCGGTGGGTATATTCTTAGAGATTATAGGACTTTGGAAAGGAGGAACGGTGACTGGAACAGAACAAGAAGCGGCTCGGGGTCGCTTGACCTGTCGTATTCAAACGCTGTCAAGGCTTTCTTTGCCAACGTTTCGGTTATGTCTTGGAAATCCCGCTCCGACTTCAAGACGGGTGTGAATTATTCTGGACTTCTGAGCAGTCGGGTGTCCTATCATATTCCTGATGAAAAGTCTGGAGTGTCAATCGGGGCGAATGCCAGCAAACGCTTTCAGCCGATAGCAACAACTGTTAAATTGAGTTCAGAATGGTCCCGTTCATGGGCTGATCTCATCCGTCAAGGAATGACAATCCCAGCGATTAATGATGCCTTGACGTTGTCCACCATGGTGGAATCGAGAATCAGCAATGTCTCCGTCCTGTCATATTCGGGCTCATTCCAATCCTATCAATTCCGCATGACCGGTGTGGATGGCTCTGGACCAATACACACGATCCGCCAGACTGTTTCACTTAACTTCCTTATAGGAAAGAAAATCATCGCTGGAGCTTCATGTCGCCATTTCTACAACAACGGCATCAGCGGTTTTGACAGGAATATGTTCTTCGCAAACCTGCGTCTATCCTTCAAGCACAAGCGTCTTGAATATGTTGCCGAAGGAACCAATCTTTTGGGCACCAAATATTACGGCACTTCCTATTTCAGCGCCAACACCACCCACGCAACTCTCTACCGCCTTCGCCCGACCTCAGTCACAGTCAGCGTGCGTTTCAGTCTTAAGTAAATGGAGATAGCGTAGCGTCATTTTGTGTTTGTATCGTGTAATCGTTTGATTGATAATAAAATAGAGGGTTGTCTTTAGCTGAGTTTAACCAAAGATAACTCTTTATTACGTTTATAATCAATGTATTATGTTCCACTGCTGCTAGCCGATGATATTGTTGTACACTGTCGCATGTTATTTGCAAATGTGCTGCTAATTGCATTATATTTGTAGTATTATTATGAATATTAGCCAAGTATGTCACAGTCAACGTGAGGTTTCCTCAACTCTATCTACGAATATCATGTTTGCAAACTTATTATGTTTTGCAAACATAATGTTTTCTCAGCATAATCCAAAATTTCGGGGCAACTTTATGGTAGAGGTCAGACTGATTTGAATATGCTGTTTAATCGATCTTTCTTATTCCCTCGCCTCAGCGATGATCGCGAGGGAGTCGCAGCAGAGTTTTGTTATCGCTGCCCAGTTGCGGGCCTTGATGACGTCTTTGGGGAAGAGGTTGCTGCCCATTCCAACGCAGGAGGCTCCGGCCTTGAACCATGCGCGGATGTTTTCCTCCTCTGGCTTGACGCCTCCTGTGACAAGAACCTGGGTCCACGGCATGGGAGCCTTGACGCTCTTCACGAAAGAAGGGCCGAGCACATCACCTGGGAACACTTTGCAGATGTCGCAGCCTGCGGCCTGGGCGTTGCCGACCTCGGTGACTGAGCCGCATCCGGGAATATATGGCACAAGGCGACGGTTGCAAAGCTCAGCGATTCCCGAGTTGAAAAGCGGCCCAACGATGAAGTTGGCGCCCTCTTGAAGGTAAAGGGCTGCAGTCGGGGCATCAATCACCGAACCGGCACCGAGAATCATGCCTGGAAGCTTGTCGTTGGCGTACTTAACCAGCCCCGCGAAGATCTCATGTGCGAAATCGCCCCTGTTCGTGAACTCGAACATGCTTATCCCTCCATCGTAGCAGGCCTTGAGAACGGCCTTTGATGTCTCAAGGTCATTGTTGTAGAACACTGGCACTAGCCCTGTTTCGAGAGCGGTGGAGAGTACCTGAATCTTGTTGTATTTTGCCATATTCGTGAATTGTCGTGATTAGAATGTTTAGTCGTTCGTAAGATGACTACCTTGAGACACGTCCAGAGCCGTTGCCGTTCATCAATGTCTCTACCTCTTTGGTGGTCACACGGTTGTAGTCGCCCTCGATGGTGTGCTTGAGACATGAGGCGGCCACAGCGAAGTCAAGCGCCTTCTGATCATCTTTGTAGTTGAGAAGGCCGTAAATCAGGCCACCTCCGAATGAGTCTCCGCCTCCGACTCGGTCAACAATGTCTGTGATGTCGTAGCGTTTCGATGCGTATAGGTTCTTGCCGTTATATAGGACGGCTCCCCATGTGTTATGGTCTGCGTTGATGGATCCCCGGAGGGTAATCGCCACTTTGGATGCCTTGGGGAATCTTTCCATAAGCGACTTTGCGACAAACTCGAATTTGGCTGTGTCAATCACTCCAGCCTCTGCGTTGAATCCTTCCGGTTTGATTCCGAAGACCATTTCTGCATCTTCTTCGTTACCGATGATGACATCGCATCCTGCCACGAGGGCGGGCATGATCTCCGAGGCAGTCTTGCCATATTTCCAAAGATTCTTTCTGTAGTTGAGGTCGCAGGAAACTTTCACACCGTGCCTATTAGCCGCATGGATGGCCTCAAGGCAGACATCTGCGCAACTCTGGCTGATTGCTGGAGTTATCCCGGTCCAGTGGAACCAGTCCGCTTTTTCGAACACCTTGTCCCAGTCAATCATCCCAGTTTTGATCTCCGAGATTGAGGAGTGTGTGCGGTCGTAAATCACCTTGCTTGGACGAGAAACGGCTCCTTTCTCAATGTAGTAAATCCCGACTCTGTTTCCGCTTTCAATGCAGAACTCCACCCCGACACCCAATCCACGAAGTTCAGCCAGACATGCTTTGGCGATGTCGTTGCCTGGAAGCGCGGTCACAAACTGTGCGTCCTGCCCATAGTTGGCTAGCGAAACTGCCACGTTTGCCTCTCCGCCACCGAAGGTTGCTTCAAATTCGTGTGCCTGTGAGAATCTTAGATGTCCCGGTGTTGCGAGACGGAGCATTATCTCTCCGAATGTGATGATTCTTGCCATTGTGGGTAATTTATTGATTGTTAATGTTTAATGCGTCCGTTCCTTCAACTGCGATTTCGCGTGGAGGGCGAAATCTAGTAGCCGTTTTGGCGCTCACCAAGAACAAAATTAGAAAATATCCTTTAATAATCCTCCAGCCTAAACGGAATAATTTGAAGCGCGATGTATAATTGCTTGATAAGTAATAAAATAAACGATTGCCTTCAGTGATTTCAAACCGAAGACAATCGTTTATTATTCTGAATGTCAGAGGGTTAATCTACACCGTTACTTGCCGAAGTAGCGGGTAAGAAGGCCGTAGAAGCCGGCTCCGTGACGGGCCTCGTCCTTAGCCATCTCGTGTACGGTGTCGTGGATGGCATCGTAGCCGAGCTGCTTGGCTCTTGTGGCGATGGCTAGCTTGCCCTCGCAGGCACCGGCTTCTGCCTGGTAACGTTTCTCAAGGTTGGTCTTTGTGTCCCAAACAACATCTCCGAGAAGCTCCGCGAACTTGGCTGCGTGCTCGGCCTCCTCGAAAGCGTACCTCTTGAAGGCCTCTGCAATCTCAGGATAGCCCTCACGCTCGGCTTGGCGGCTCATGGCAAGGTACATTCCGACTTCTGAGCACTCACCATTGAAATGATCCCTCAAGCCTTGAAGCACTTCCTTGTCCTCTACCTGTCCGTCACCGATGTGGTGCTCGCAGGCCCACTGTGGCTTGCCACCGTCATCCTTGATCTCAACGAACTTGCTCGCAGGGGCGTGGCACTGAGGACACTCTGCAGGAGGGTTTTCGCCTTCGTAAACATAACCGCAAACCAAACATCTAAATTTCTTTTTCATAACTGAATCATTTATAAGTCAAACAAAATGAAATGAACAAACGTCATTTCGTGTCGCAAAGTTAATGCCAATATTTGAATTTACAAAATAGAATTATTCAAAATTAGAAATATTTTCAAAATAGTTGAAAATATCTTTCTTTGTGCCTGATTTTGGCACAAGCTCAGGTTATCTTTGCCACAAGAAATATATTTGCTATATTCGTTAGAAAGAATCTTACGTCTGGCTGCAAGGGGCAGAAAAGATCTGCAAAGGTATGATGTCTCATTGAATAGGTCTGGACAAAGTATTGTAGGAGAACTATGTGTGAGTATAAACTATAACCGAGATGACACCATTCCTTAAACAAGTGGCGGATCATTATATGGCGCGGGGCGGGATTTCTGACCTGTGCTTCATCTTCCCTAACAGGCGAAGCCAGGTCTTCTTCACGAAGTACCTCGGTGAGGCCGTGAAAGAGGACGGAACCCCGATTGTGGCACCGAAGATGCTGACGATCAACGATTTCTTTTTCCGGATTTCGGGTAATAAGCCAGCGGACAGGGTGAACCTGCTGCTGGATTTATATGAATGCTATAAGAATCTCAATCCTAAGCACGAGACTTTGGACGAGTTCATCTTCTGGGGGGACGTGATTCTGGGAGATTTCGATGATGTGGACAAGTACCTTGTCGATCCGGTGAGGCTGTTCGCCAACGTGACTGAATTCAAGGAAATTCAGGATTCATATTCATACCTCACTGAGAATCAGAGAAGGGCGATTGAGAGCTTCATCAGCCATTTTAGTAGCGAGGGGAGGTTGACTGTGAATCTGAACTCGGACAATCCGAATGTGAAGGAACGCTTTCTGCAAATCTGGAATATTCTTCTGCCGCTTTATAACAACTTCCGGGAAAGGCTTGCCGGCAAAGGGCTTGCCTATGAGGGGATGGTTTACCGCGGTCTCGCAGCGCGACTCGACTTGGAATCAGCGGTGGATGTACTGAACGCTGCTTTCGGGGAGGTGAATGAATATGTCTTCGTCGGTCTTAACGCTCTGAACGAGTGCGAGAAAAAGGTCATGAGGCGGATGCGTGACGCTGGAATCGCGGAGTTCTGTTGGGACTATTCAAGTGAGATGGTCAGGAATCCTCTAAATAAGTCTTCATTCTTTATGTCGCGCAACGTAAAGGAGTTCCCTCAAGCATTCGAGATGGATTTGGAAGGACTTAAAACTCCTGAGATCGAGGTGATTAGCGTTCCGTCATCGGTCGGCCAGACAAAACTGATTCCGTCTGTGGTCAAGGACGAGAGGTGCGCGGTCGTGCTTCCGGATGAGTCCTTGCTGATTCCTGTGCTGAACTCGATTCCGGAAGAGATCAAGGACATCAATGTCACGATGGGCTATCCTATGAAGAATAGCGCGTTCTTCGATTTCATGACCTTGGTCTCAGCGATGCAGATGCACCTCAGGCAGAAGGACGGAAAATGGTACTACTACCACAATCAGGTTTGGTCGTTGTTCTCCTCAAGTATATTCAGGAGAGTGACTCAGGGAGATGATGCGGTGAGAGCCAGAGTCAAGGAGATCAAGGACGGGATGAAGTACTACATTCCGCAGGAGGATCTCTCCGGCATTCCGATCTTCGATCTGTTGTTCAAGCCGGCTGTGACTGATCCTAAGGTGGCGTCCAAGGAGCAGACGTCAGCATTTGCTGACTACCAGAAAGCATTGATTAAAGGACTCGCGCCAAAATTGGCATCGGATTCGGCCATGGCCATAGAGCTGGAGTTCGCAAAGGCAACATATAACGCGATATGTCAATTACAAGCCGCTGGACTCGAAGTCCTCCCGATGACTTATGTAAGGCTTCTCGACCAGCTTCTCGGCCCGGTGTCCATTCCGTTCAACGGAGAACCCCTGAAAGGACTTCAGATCATGGGGCCTCTGGAAACCAGAGCTTTGGACTTCAGACAGATTATGATCCTGTCATGCAACGAGGGGATGTTCCCGAGACGAAGCGTCAGCTCGTCGTTCATTCCTCCGGAACTGCGCAAAGGCTTCGGACTGCCAACTTACGAGTTTCAGGACGCAGTTTGGGCGTACTACTTTTACCGTCTGATCCAGAGGGCGGAGAAGGTGACGCTGGTCTATGATTCCAGGACAGAAGGCATGAAGAGCGGTGAGGAGAGCCGCTACATCAAGCAGCTTGAGTATCATTTCAATGTGCCGATCAAACGCAGCTTCGTAAAGGCGAACGCATCAGGGGATTTCTCTCCAAAAGAGATAACTAAAACTGAGGAGGATATCAAGACCATAAGGCAGGCTAGGCTCTCGGCCTCCGCGCTGAAGAATTATCTAGACTGCCCTGCTAAGTTCTATTATGCAACAGTCAAGAAACTTCGCAAGCAGAACGAAGTCTCCGAGGACCTGGACGCTGGAATGTTGGGCGATGTCTATCATGGTACGATGCAGAAACTTTACTCGGAGTCGATGGCCGGAGGAAAAAGGGTGACCGATGAATATCTCACCGGACTTCTGCGCAAACGCTCGGTGATAAAGGGGATGGTGCGGAGCTTAATCCTTGAACAGCTTCATTCCCTGGAGGTTACGGGGCGGGATCTGGTCGTGGAAGATGTGATTGTGGAATATGTCATCAAGACTCTGAAAAGGGATCAGGAACTTTTGAAATCGTCTGGCTATGACGGGTTTGAGATTTTGGGGCTTGAGAGACCGTTTCTCCACGACATCGATGGATTTCATTTTATCGGCTATGTGGACAGGATGGACAGCCTGCGGCCAGGGGAGATAAGGATAGTGGACTACAAGACCGGCAAGGTCGAGGACAAGGATGTGAACATCACTGATGCTAATGCTGAGGAGGTTGTCGAGGCTCTGTTCGGGCCAAGCAATGAGGGGCGTCCGAAGATTGCCTTCCAGCTTTACCTCTACGATGTGTTCTGTCGTGAATCAAAGGATTGCAAGGGGCAAAGGATGGTCAATGTTATCTATCCTCCTGCGAACTTATTTATAGAGCCAATCAAGGAAGTGCCTGTCAGTGAGGAGTTCATGAGGCTCACCGAGGAAAAGCTCCACGGCCTCCTCTCGGAGATCGCCTCCGTTGACGTGCCGTTCAGGCGTACCACCGAGGAGAAGACCTGTTCTTACTGTGATTTTAGAATGATTTGCGGAAGATAATCATGGTGAGGAAGACAATGAAGATGAATATAAAAACGGGTGGGAATGATTAGGATAATGAAAGCATCGGCTGGGTCGGGGAAGACATTCAATCTGGCCAAAACATACATAAGACTCCTGCTGACGGACGAGGAGAAATATTCCTACAGGCATATTCTTGCGGTGACATTCACCAACAAGGCAACGGACGAGATGAAAAGCCGAATCTTGAAGGAACTGCATCTGCTTGCGAAATCACCTAAGGAATCGCCTTATTTCGAAGAACTTGTCGCTGCGTTTGAGTCCGAAAATGGGCTTCGCAAAAGAGCTGAGACTGTGCTCTGCGACATTCTGCATGACTACGGTGCGTTTGCCGTCAGCACTATAGACCGCTTCTTCCAGCAGACTCTCAAGGCCTTCTCAAGGGAGATCGGACAGTTCGCAACCTATCAAGTGGAACTGGATCGAGAGTCTCTTGTCTCAGAGAGCGTTGACCGGGTGCTGGATTCTCTCTCCGATGACAACAAGGACCTTCTTCAATGGCTGACACAGAGCGTGATGGACGATTTGGAGAAAGGTAAGCGCTACAATCTGGAGAACAACCTTAAGACAGTCGCGATGACTCTAAAGTCCGATGAGCACAGGGCAGCTATCGAGGAATATGGCATTGACGAGGAGAAGGAATATTCAAAAGAAAATTTGACGAGGATGAAGAAGGCACTCTCCGGAGTGATGACTTCGTTCGTGAAGGAGGTGAGGGAGGCCGCCAAGGCTTTTGTCAGTGCGGCAGGGGAGGAAGGTCTGGCTAACGAAGATTTCTCGCGGAAGTGCTTCAATTCGCTCTATGTTTGCGCTGCGTCGGATCCTAAGGATGAGCTAGCGTACCCGTCTGCGAGCATATTCAAAAATTGTGAAGATTTCAGCAAATGGTTCCGGAAGGCTGATTTGAAGAGGTATGCACCCTTGGAGGGACGGTTGATGCCGCTGCTTCAGAAGTATTGCGGTATTTTTACGGAAAAGTACAAGATCTATTCTACTGCTTTCAAAATTTCTAAGATTTTGAATGAATTGGGGATTGCGGGAGATCTTGACCGTGAGTTCCGGGCGTTGATGAAGGAAAAGAATGTGTTGAGTCTGGACGATTCCAATGTGATTTTGAGGAACATCATTGACGGCACGGACGCTCCGTTCATCTACGAGAAGCTGGGAGTGCGCTTCGAGCATTTCCTATTGGACGAGTTCCAGGACACCTCGCGGATTCAGTGGGACAATTTCCGCCCGCTGATTGAAAACAGTGTGGCACAGGGGAAAGAGAATCTTCTTGTCGGAGACGTGAAGCAAAGCATCTACCGTTGGCGAGGCTCCGACTGGCGGATGATGGCGAACGAGGTCCAAGGGGAATTTTCAGAATGCGAAGTGGAAACCCTTGACTGCAACTACCGAAGTCTCAGGAATATAGTTGAGTTCAACAACGGTTTCTTTGAATATGCCTCCTCGGTTCTTGATGTCATGGCGGGTGATGAGTCTGGCTTCAAGGTCCGTGGCATCTATTCGGATGCGGGGCAGTTTGTGAAGTCCAAGAGTCCATCCGACGGGAGTGTCGATGTCGTCTTCTGCGACAAGGATGATGAGCTACAGGCGATTCTGGATGCGGTGAGCAAGGTTCATGATGCGGGAGCGAGGTACGGTGAGATTACTGTTCTGGTTAGGAGTAATAAACACGGATCGGATGTGGCTATGTTCTTGATGGATAAAGGAGTAAGCGTTATCTCGGATGATTCGCTCCATTTGAAATCCTCTGCGGTGGCCCGTCAGGTCGTGTCGCTTTTGTCCTCAGTCGGGAATGAGGATGACACAATTGGTTCTTTCCTTGCTAGGGAGCTGGACATCAATGTCGCAGAATTGTCGTGCCGCTCTCTTCTAGACCTCTGTGAGCAACTTTTGCGCATTCTCAAAGATAGGGATCCGGAGCTGTTCGAGTCTGAGACTCAGTATGTACAGGCGTTGATGGATTTTGTCCAGGACTATGTCTCGGTCAATGGGAACGCCATTGATGGCTTTCTTAAGTCTTGGCAGGAAGCTGATCCTAAAATCAGTTCGCCTTCCGATCCGGAATCGGTTAGGGTTATGACAATTCATAAGTCCAAGGGCCTTGAGTTCCAGCATGTTGTCTTTCCATTTGCTGAGGAGATTGGACTTTTTCGCAGCGAGAAGCACTGGACAAGGCCTTCTGTGGAAGGGACCGAACTTGAGGGAATCGCTGACGGGGTTTATAATGTGTTGTTAAGCAAGCCTTCGAAGGAAGATTCTTTGTTCCAAGTGGGGAGTCAGAAGGAGTTGCAGTTTCAGTTCGTGGACAACATCAACACGTTCTATGTGGCTTTGACAAGGCCTGTCAAGGGATTGACTGTCATCGCTTCTAATCCTCCTGAGAAGATTACCGCTGCTATTGTGCCTGCCGCTTCGAAGGTCGCTGAGCTTGCTCATCCGGTCGTTTCGGCAGGCTCAACGACCGAAAAAACGAATTCGGCTCATCCGGTCGCTGAGCTTGTAGTTCGGCTGAGCTCACCAACCATCGAAGCGACGGTCCCTCCGTGCGACTTCACAGACTTCTCACAGATCCTCTATGCTTATCTGTACGGCTATGGAGAAGCCTTAGGATATGCTAAGGACGAGTCAGAAAATCGGATGGTTTTCTCAAAAGGAGACATCTACAACTACTCCTCAAAAGAACGAAAATCCGATGGAATCTCCGAGCTGATGCCGGGCTATCCGTCCTTCCCTTTGAATCCGTCCGAAGAGGATGAAAGTGCAGATGTGCGAGAGCGTGGTAGGCTGAAATTCAGTGCTGACTCCATAGAATTCTTCAGCGATGAAGCCAGAAATGATGCCCGGCTCAACGGCACTGTACTTCACGGAATACTTTCCGAGGTGGTTTCCTTGTCCGATTTGCCTAGCGCAGTACGTCATGCCTTTGTTGCCGGTGAGATTGATGCTGGACAGGAGGGGGACTACTTGAATATTCTTACGCAAAGAATCTCAGCTCACCCAGATTGGTTCCCGGTGGATAGCGCTGAAGTTTTGAATGAGACAGGACTGATTGACACTGACGGTGAATCCTATCGTCCGGACAGGGTCTTGATTAAGGATGGAAAAGTGACGATCATTGACTACAAGTTCGGAGAGAAAAACCACCGTTACCACCGTCAAGTCGCGCGCTATGCTGACATTTATCATAGGATGGGATATTCAGAGATTTCACCTATAATATGGTATGTACTTACCGATGAGGTGGAATAATTTTCGTATATTTGCCTTTTGACACAAAATGAAATTATTATGGAAGCGAACGACAACTCTATAAAACTCTACTACAACACGGAGAGGGAAAAACTTCAGATGCCGGAGTACGGCAGAATTGTTTTGAATATGGTCGAACAAGTCAAAGCAATTCCTGACCGTGCAAAAAGGACCGAGCAGGCCCGTGCTGTGGTCAAGGTGATGGAGATTCTTAATCCTCAGGTTCACACCCAAGAGAACTATGCTCAGAAATTGTGGGATCATCTGTTCATGATAGCAGATTATGATCTGGACATAGATTCTCCGTATCCTGCCCCTCATCCTGAAGCAATGGATGTCCCTCCGATGAAGATTCCTATTGAAAAATCTCCGGTTAGAGCAAGGCACTATGGACGTAACATTGAGAGCATAATTGATCTAATTGCCGGTGAACCGGAAGGAGAGGTCAAGAGAACTATGTTGCGATCTTTGGCTATCTACATGAGGCAGCAGTACTTGATCTGGAACAAGGACAGTGTTGCTGATGAGACAATATTCGCAGACATCGAGAAACTTTCTGGCTATAGGATTCAGGTTCCTGCTGATCTTGAGCTTTCAAAGATTTCATTTGACACCAATTATTCCCGTCCTGGTCTTAACCTTGGCATGGGACAAAACCGCAGGAACAACAAGAAAGCCAATCGCAAGAACAGGAAATAATGTTCAAGTTCTGGAGGAATATTGACGATGAGGACAAGGCCAAGTTGACGAAGACCGCTGGCATTCTTGTCGCGTTGCTGGCAGTGTTTACATTGCTTGCAACTATCTCATATTTCTTTACTTGGAAGGCTGATCAGAGTTCGTTGTCGTCTGCCGTTGGAGACACTACGGTTGAAGTGAGCAATGTGGCAGGGAAGATGGGGTTCCGTTGGGCGGATCTTCTAGTACGTAGATGGTTCGGGTTGGGAAGTTTGGCTTTTGTTGTCATACTCTTTGCGATTTCAGTGCGTTTACTGCTTCATAGATGGCATTATTCGATGGTAAAGACAGCCCTTCTTACTGTCTCTGGAGCCATGCTTTCGTCTTTTATCCTGGCATTCATCTCTGATTTGTTTGGTCTCGGCAACGCTTTGGGAGGTGGTCTTGGAGGAGAGTGTGGAGATTCGGTTGTGGGGTGGGCTATAGTTGTTTTCGGGAATATTCTTGTCGGTTTTATTCTGGCTTTTTTGGTAGTTGTTTGGTTGGTTCTGGCTTCTAAGAGGTTCTCGGACTGGCTGATGTCGCTAGGGAAGAAGGAGGCGGTGGCTGAGCCTGTCGAAGCCCCCGCGCCTGTGGTTCGGCAAGACTCACCAACCATTGGTACCGCAAGCCAGACAGAAACATCTTCTTTGAATATTTCAGATCCATCCCTTCGACAAGCTCAGGGACTGGAACAATCGGTGGCTGAGCCTGCCGAAGCCACCGTGGTTCGACAAGACTCACCAACCACCGAAGCCGCGGAAAAATCCATGGAAGTGGTCAAAGGCGATAAACTGTCCACCGACATCAAGAAAGATCTTCCGAGAATCAACGTCCGTGATGAACTCCCTGACTACCAGTTCCCTTCTCTGGAACTGCTGGATTCATATTCATCAAGCCGGAATGAGGTCTCCGATGAGGAACTGGCCAGAAACAACGCCAGAATCCGTAACGCTTTGGAGAACTATCGCATCCAGATCAACGATGTCAAGGCTATTGTAGGCCCGACAGTGACACTTTACAAGGTTTATCCAGCTCCGGGGGTGAAGATTTCTGAGATTAAGAAACTTCAGGAAGACCTTGGCATGCATCTTCATGCGAGGGGAGTACGTGTCGTGACCCTTACCGATTCTGTGGGCATAGAGGTGGCCAATGACAGGCCTTCAATCGTCCCGATGCGTGCTGTGCTCAACGATGAGGCGTTCCGTACAAGCAAGGCCGAACTACCAGTTGCCATTGGCTACACTATCCAGCAGAAAGTCAAGGTCTTTGACCTAGCCGATGCCCCTCATCTTTTGGTGGCAGGTGCTACCAAGCAGGGTAAGTCGGTAGGACTCAATGCAATAGTGACTTCGCTTCTGTACGCGAAACATCCATCGGAGCTTAAACTTGTGTTTGTCGATCCTAAGATGGTGGAGTTCTCGGCTTACGCTCATCTTCTTAAGCACTACCTTGCCGTGCTCCCTTGCAATGATGAGCAGGAGGAAAGGGATAACGCCATAGTGAAGAAGGCTGACAAGGCAGATAAAATTCTCCGCTCTCTTTGCATCGAGATGGATCAGCGCTACGAACTGTTGAGCCGTGCATCTGTGCCGAACATCAAGACTTACAACGAGAAGTACCGTAATCGGAAACTTCGTCCTGACGAAGGGCACCGTTTCCTTCCGTACATCGTCACCATCATTGATGAATATGCTGACTTGACAATGTCGGTCGGGGGCAGTGGCGATTCCAAGGCCGTGGCTCGAAGCATAACTACGTCCATCATCAGGCTCGCCCAAAAGGGGCGTGCAGCAGGCTTGCATGTGGTCCTGGCAACCCAAAGGCCATCAGTGGATGTCATCACAGGCCTCATCAAGACGAACTTCCCGACCCGAATAGCATTCAGAGTTGTGTCCAGGACTGACTCTTCGACGATCCTTGATTCTCCAGGAGCAGAGAAGCTGATTGGCAAAGGAGACATGCTCTACTACGCGGGTGTCGAGATGGAGCGTGTCCAGTGCGCCTACATCGACAGCGAGGAAATCAACAGGCTCACTGAATATATCGGTTCACAGGAAGGCTATAAGAAGAGCTTCAACACACCTTTCTACCTACCTCCAGTCGATGACGACACAGAGGATGGTTCAGGTGGAATGGTTGACATGACAAAGCTTGACGAGCGCTTCGAGGAGGCCGCCAAGTTGGTGGTCATGAGTCAGAAGGGTTCTACTTCTGATCTTCAGAGACGTCTTGGAATGGGGTACGCCAAGGCAGGACGTGTCATGGATCAACTAGAGGCCGCAGGGGTTGTAGGACCGCAGGAGGGCTCCAAGCCGCGTCAGGTACTTGTCTCTAGTCTGGATGAATTGGACAAGATTATCGCGGCCTATAAGAATCAGTAATTCATGCGCTATGTATCCTTGCGCAGAAATTTCGTGAAAAGTATGAGAAGAACAATCACAAGAATATTCATTGTCACCGTGTTGGCACTTGTCGCACTGCCGTTACTTTCTTTTGCAAAGAGTAAGACTTTGGACTCATTTGTCACCAAGGTCTCTACCTCACTCGTCTCGTTTGATTACTCCTTTTCCATGCCGACAAAGAAAGCTAAGATGACAGGAAATGGAAACGTGATGGTTCAAGGTAATTCATTTGTGATGAATGGAAATGGACTAGAAATCTGGTGCGATGGAAAGACCCGATGGACGATAGACAGGCTCTCGGAAGAAGCACTGATTGAGTACGTTGATGATTCGTATGAAAGTTTCGCCACCAATCCGGCTTTGATGATAGCATCGGTTGATGAAGCGTTCAGGGAGGTTTCTTTTTCTTCTACTAAATTTGAAGAGAAGGTCGTGGACGCTTCTTACCTTTCTCCTCTTCACAAAGGCAAGGGATCCATGGACATTTCTTCACTTATTCTCTATTTCAAGAGTGGTTCTTCTGTACTAGTAGGAGCAAGGGTGAAACTTAACGATGGCTCGATTTCTGATTTCACGATCACGAACTTAAAGTTTGAGAAGTCCGATAAATCAAAAGAGTCTTTCCGTTTCAACGAAAAGACTCTCAATGCTTCTTATGTGATCACAGATTTGCGTTAGTCCTTCACGCATCTTACGGAAGCGAAGAAAGAGCCTTTGTCAGCTTTACGAACAAGAACATCATTCTGTTTGACGTAAATGTAGCGGCAGAGAGCCATCTCGTCATCTTCTGAATCGGAAGTCCAAAACATTGCGTAATTGTTTTCTCCTGTGAACTTAGGATTGTCTGCTGTCAAGGTTGCATAGCCTATAGGAAGAGCTGAGAATCCGGACTTGTTGGTGATTGTGACCTGTGGCCAGTACTCCCACATTCTGGAACCCAATAATTTGGCATTGACCATCATGCCTCCAGCAACTCCATTGAAGTTTGCCTTTTCTGAAAACTTAGTCCCTTCTGGGGCCAACTCTGTGGCCAATGCCACATACTCAGCTTCGGAAGGCAGATGCCATCCTTCAGGGCATGCAGACATCGCATCGTACCAAGTGTACATGCGACCGAAGATTGGATCTACAGCTGAACTACTATCGTAGGAGATTCCAGATTTGGAGTAGTACAGATTGTTCTTCATCCATGTCTTGCCTCCGAAAGTCGTTGTGTAATAAGAATTTCCGTCTCGTGGATCAATGAAGATCTCCTCTTTGCCTGAATAGGCTCCGCTGATTGTGGAGTCTATGGCCGGATCAACGACACAAAATGCAGCGGTGTTCGAAGTCGTGTAGTAGTTCGAGGCAAATGCGATACAACTTACACTGAATTCACCAACCTTGGATGGAGTGGTAAATTTGAAAGAGCCATCGCCATTCGGGTCGGTGTCGAGTTTGGTTGTGTCTTTTTCAGAACTGAATGTGGTAGTCCAATAGTAACCTACATCTTGGGCGGAACCAGTGCCTGGATTCTTGAGTCCAGAAGGAGTAAGGGTGAACTCCTCTCCTTTTTGGACGTAGGACGGCATGCTAAACGAAAGAGTTCCGCTGAGGTACTCCTTTGTTGAAGAGTCCTCCTTATCTTTCTTGCAGGAAGGAAGGGCCAACAATGTGGCTGTCATTCCTATCAGAACAATGCTTTTTATCTTCATCTTTTTCGGTTGAAAATACAAATATCGCATAAAAAACGCAAAAACGGTAAGGCTTTAGCAAAAACTAGTCCAAGGATGCTCAATTATTGAATCTAAATACCTATAATTGCACTGATGAAAACAATTAAAGGAATATTCTGGAGCACGTTGAGCTGCTTCTTTATCTTGTCTGCTGTCTCCTGCGGTCACAATGCCCAGTACCATGAGCTGACCGGCTACGCGCAAGGCGGAACATATTCTGTGAAGTTCAAATCAGAAAGACACATTGATGTCAATGAGGTAGGGAAGGCAGTTGACTCCATTCTGAGCATGATAGACACAACTTTGTCTGGGTACAACAAAGGGTCCCAACTTAGCCGTTATAATTCCGGTACGTTGAGGACTCCTAATGAGATGTTCAAAGAGATTTTCTTAATCTCAAAAAGGCTGTACGATGAGACCGGTGGAGCTTTAGACATGGCTTCCGGGCCGTTGTATGACGCTTGGGGCTTTGGATTCACTAGAGATTCGCTGCCGTTGCCTTCAGTGGTTGATAGCCTTCGTTCGGTCTGTGGAATGGATAAATTGGATCTGAATATGTTACCGCTCAATCCTGCAATTCGTCCCAAGTTGAATTTCAATGCAATAGCACAGGGATATTCATGTGACAAGATTGCTGAATACCTTCACTCATTGGGGATTAAGGACATGCTGGTGAACATCGGTGAGATCTACTGCGAGGGTCTTAATCCTTCGGGAAAGCCTTGGACTATAGGGATTGACATGCCTATTGATGGGAACATGGAACTAGGATCAAAGGGACTTGTCGGTAGATGGCAGGGTGATGGGAGCGGGTGTGGAGTAGTGACCTCCGGCAACTACCGTAAGTTTTACGTGAAAGATGGTAGGAAGTATTCACACACTATAGATCCACGAACTGGCTACCCTGTCAGCCATTCTTTGCTTAGCGCAACGATAGTGGCTCCGAATGCTACTCTGGCTGATGCTTATGCGACATATTGCATGGTCATCGGATTGACAGAGGCGAAGAGATTCATTGAGTCACATGGTGAGCTTGAAGGCTATCTTGTTTATGGCGATGGCGAGAATATTTCAGAATGGGCTTCTTCTGGCTTCAATCTTGCAAGGAAGTGACTTCGTTTTTTTAATTGAGAGATGCTAAAAGTATTTACAGATTCTTCCTTTGCTTTTGCCGCGGCTTTAGCCTTGGTGACGGGCTGTAGTACTATCAGTAGGACGGAAAAGCAGTTAGCCAAGGTTGATTCCTATGACTCTCCGGACATTCCAGCCATTGGTAACTTTCCACCGACTCGTCCGCGTCAGACTGGATTGGCATATTCACCGAACACCTTGATTATCTCCTATGATGAGACGATTGGCGTGGGTCCTTTGAAAAAGGCTATAGCCAAGTACGGAGCGGAGATTGTTTATGACTATAGTATTATCAATGCATTGACAGTCAAGATTCCTGACGGTAAAACGCTAGAGGAGTCGGCAAAACACTTCCGAAAGGTTAAGGGTGTGTTGGAAGTCTCAAAGAATGCTCATTATTTCGTTGACTGATAGGCAATTCTCTATTGTGAATCCTCCCGATTTAGTTCGTTCGAGGAAGTTTAGATGAGCTCCTGAGTCGAGAGTTTCGCCAAGATCTCTTGCCAAGGCTCTTATGTAGGTCCCTTTACTGCACGCAACGCGGATTTCAGCGAGCGGGAGGTGCATTTCCGAAGTGTCGATGACATTAATCCTAGGATTAGGTCTAAGTCCTTCATCCTCACATTGTGGCCCCGAAGGTTTCCCTTCTGGGAAGAAAGAGACTAATTCCATCGCAGAGATGTTGATTATCTGTCGGTTAAGAGATTCGGCCACAGTGTGATCGAAGTCCTCTAAAACTTCTGTTTTGGCTTTGTGTGCCTCACGGTACTGCTTTCGAGCCAATTCATAGGCCCGAACTCCATCGACTGACTTGGCTGAGAATAGAGGCGCTATCTGCTCTTGTTCTCCCAAAAATTGAGGAAGGGCAGCAAGGATGGATTCTCTGTTGACGTTTTCGATGGGATAATTGTGGTCGATAGCCTTTTCCAAGTCAAAAGAAGGAGTCGTGGCCCCAAATGAGACTCCAGCAAGATATTCCTTGCCTTCCTTCTGAAGGCACTCGGCCAATTTAGTGGCTTTCCCGATGCAGACAAGCAGCACACCTGTGGCCAGAGGATCCAAGGTTCCAGCGTGGCCTACTTTTAGGTTCTTTTTGTGGAAGTGTCTGCATGCAGCCCATTTGACCTTGCGGATGACATCAGCTGAGGTCCAGCGGTAGGGCTTGTCAATGGGAACAATAATTCCCTCCGGGTAATCCTCTATGCTGTCCGATAGCTTGTGATTACCCGAAAGGAAGTTTTTGTCTGCTATTAATGCTTTAATTTCCAAGTGTTTGAATTGTATGATGTCTGCAACTTTTATTTGCAAAGCGGAATCTTCTCAATGCGACGCTCGTGGCGACCACCTTCAAATTCGGTTGAAAGCCACTTGTTGAGAATGGTGGTAGCCATTTGGTAGGAGATGAAGCGGGCCGGCATCACGAGCACGTTGGCGTTGTTGTGGGCTTTAGCCAGACGTGCTAGCTCAGTCCCCCAGCAAAGGGCAGCACGGACTTTCTGATGCTTGTTAAGAGTCATTGAGATTCCGTTTCCAGAACCGCAGAAAGCCACTCCAAGGTCAACGTCACCATTGTCGATGGCCGTGCCGAGAGAGTGGCCGAAATCGGAGTAGTCACAACTTTCTTCTGAATATGTTCCATAATCAACAACTTCGTAGCCCTTTTTTCTGAGCAAGGCTGCTATTTTTTGCTTGTACTCGAATCCAGCGTGGTCGCTGGCAACACCGAATTTCATAATATTCAATAATTTAAATAATCTTTTTCTTACTTACGGTAGTGATAAACTCCTTGAGGTAGAACGGCTCGAAATAGGCTACATCCTCGAACTCTTTCTTGTTTAGGGCTTCTGTGGCAGGACGAGCCATCGATGCGGCTTTAGGGCAGCATTGGATGAAGTGGGCATTCGGACTGGTTATGG
Source organism: Bacteroidales bacterium UBA755 (assembly GCA_002297815.1). GTDB lineage: Bacteria > Bacteroidota > Bacteroidia > Bacteroidales > UBA932 > Cryptobacteroides. The sequence continues at coordinate 23,933 of DBKH01000029.1, forward strand.
TGTCTTTGCATTTGTCAGCACCGTCGCCTATGAAAAGTACGGGGCCTTCCTCAAGTTGCGTCTTGAACGAGTCTGCGTCTATAATCTGAGCCACAGTAGGGGAGACCTGTCTGCCATCGCGGGTGAATATTCCTGTGTAAACTTCCATCCTTCTGGCGTCAATCATCGGAATTATGTAGCGGCAACCCTCCGGGAGCATATTCCCGTCCAATGCTTGCCAGACGAGGGTGTCGAGCGTTCCAACGGAGATCATCGGGATTCCCGCCCCGAAGCAGAGGCCTTTGGCGGTGGAGACTCCGACCCTTAGTCCAGTGTAGGATCCAGGTCCTTTGCTGACAGCAACGGCATCGCAATCAGAGACTTTCAACCCTTTTTCAGAGAGCATATCGCTGATGAAAAGTGCTGTCTTCGAGGCGTGCGCTCTTGGTTCATCGCTGATCCTTTCACAGACAATCCTTCCTTCCTCCACAAGGGCTGTGGAACATAGGGAAGTGGATGTCTCTATTAGAATGATTCTGTTCATTATTTGTTGAATATCAATTCTTTCATGTACGGGAAAAAACCATCAGCGAAACTCTTTATCGGTGAATAGAACAAAGATTTACCGATGATTTTCGAACAGTCTATCTCCAAAGCTGAAGTGACCGAATCAAAAAGCAGAATTACCAGGCCTATGACAAGAAGTACTTTCAAAAGTGCGAAGACCACACCGAGGAGTTTGTTCAACCATCCAAGCATGACGATTCTTATGATTCCTTCGACAAGTCTGCCAAGGAGGGTCAACACTAAGAAGACCACTATGAGGATGAGGGTGAACGCTATCGCTTGAAGTACGGTAGGGGAGACATTAATCACAGGTTTGATCCAATCGACCACAATGCTTGAGGAATGGAAAGACATCCATGCTCCGAGAATCAGAGCAATCAGAGCTGCGGCCTGAGCGATGAAGCCCTTTGTCAATCCACGGAATATGGCTGGCACACAACAGAGAAGGATTATGACGTCTATTACATTCATTTACTACCTATTTGATAAAAAACACGGAAATCACTATCTTTGCAAACTTGAATGCATCCGAAAGGCGCTTGTGCTTTTTAGGATGCAAAAATAGAAAGAAAATTATGACATTCAAAGAGTACAAAGGCCTTGATCTGGTTTCTGTCGGGAATGAAGTTCTTGACAGGTGGAAAAAGAATCATGCATTCGAGAAATCCCTTGAGGTCAGGGAGGGGGCACCTGAGTTCATATTCTTCGAGGGACCGCCTTCTGCTAATGGCAAGCCGGGAATCCATCACGTGATGGCACGCTCCATCAAGGATGCGATTTGTCGTTTTAAAACACAGTCTGGGTACAAGGTGAATCGCCGTGCCGGATGGGACACACACGGACTCCCTGTGGAAATCGGTGTGGAAAAGAAACTGGGCATACATAAGGACGACATCGGAACGAAGATTTCCGTTGAGGAATATAATAAAACCTGCCGCAGCGAGGTGATGAAGTACACGGCTGAGTGGGTGAACATGACCGAACGTGTTGGCTACTGGGTTGACATGAACGATCCGTACATCACCTACGACAACCGCTACATCGAGACCTTGTGGTACCTTTTGAAGAAGATTTACGACAAGGGACTGCTCTACAAAGGGTACTCTATCCAGCCATATTCCCCATCTGACGGCACTGGTTTGAGTTCTCACGAGTTGAACCAGCCAGGCTGCTACAAAGACGTGACCGACACGACGGCCACCGTGCAGTTTGAGGTCATCAAGGACGGAAAGTCGCAGCCGCTCTTCGGGACGGAGGCTTTCCCGGTTTATTTCCTCGCTTGGACCACGACCCCGTGGACACTTCCTTCAAACACCGCGCTCTGCGTTGGACCGAAGTATGAATATGTTCGTGTTCTTTCCTTCAACCCTTACACGGGTAAGGAAGCTATTTATGTGCTAGCCAAGGACTTGGTGAGCGCTTGGTTCAATCCAAAGGCTGCGGACATTCCTCTGGAAAATTACAAACCGGGCGACAAGCTTGTGCCTTTCAAGGTGCTTGATGGCTCGTTCAAGGGCACTGACCTAGTCGGAATCCGCTACAAGCAGTTGATTCCATGGTTCAAGCCGATTGAGGAAGGTGAGCCGTTTAGGGTAATCTCTGGGGACTATGTCACCACCGAAGATGGTACTGGAATCGTCCACATCGCCCCGACTTTCGGTGCTGACGACAAGAAGGTCGCTGCCAACTTCGGTGTGCCGGGAATGATGGTTCTGGACAAAGACGGCAAGCGTCAGGCCCAGGTGGATCACGATGGGCGCTTCTACCCGATCGAGGATCTTGATCCAGAATATGTCCGCACGCATGTTGACCCTTCTTATAAGGAATATTCCGGCCGCTATGTGAAGAACGCATTTGATGACTCACTTCCAGCTGACGCTCCGACTCTTGATGTTGATCTCTGCATGATGATGAAAGAGGACGGCAGAGTGTTCAGGATCCAGAAGCAAACCCACAGCTATCCTCACAGTTGGAGGACCGACAAACCTGTCCTTTATTATCCTCTTGACGCTTGGTTCATCAAGACCACAGCTGTCAAGGATGAGATGGTGGCTCTGAACAAGACCATCACGTGGAAACCGGAATCCACCGGTACTGGGCGTTTCGGCCAGTGGCTTGAGAACATCCAGGACTGGAATCTGAGCCGCAGCCGCTTCTGGGGCACTCCGCTCCCGATCTGGCGTACTGAGGACGGCAAGGAGGAGATCTGCATCGGCACAATCGCCCAGCTCTACGCTGAGATCGACAAAGCGGTCGAGGCTGGGTTTATGACGAGCAATCCGTTTAAGGACAATGGATTCGACCCTAAGGACATGAGCAAGGAGAATTACGACAAGATTGATCTCCACAGACCTTATGTCGATAACATATTTCTTGTCAGCCCTTCCGGTAAGAAGATGACCCGTGAGACCGACTTGATCGATGTTTGGTTCGATTCCGGTGCTATGCCTTATGCTCAGGAGGGGCTTCGCAATCTTGGATCTCCTAAGTTCGGCTGCACGGCTGATTTCATCGCTGAGGGAGTTGACCAGACAAGAGGCTGGTTCTACACTCTTCACGCCATCCACACTATGATTAGTGGAACTCCGGCCTATAAGACCGTTATTTCTAACGGTTTGGTTTTGGACAAGAATGGCAACAAGATGAGCAAGCGTCTTGGCAACGCTGTGGATCCGTTCGAGGAACTGGATAAGTACGGAGCTGATGCCCTCAGGTGGTACATGCTGACAAACGCCCAGCCATGGGATAACCTCAAGTTTGACGAGGCCGGTGTCGATGAAGTACGCAGAAAATTCTTCGGAACGCTTTACAACACATATTCATTCTTCGCCCTCTACGCCAATGTTGATGGCTTTGATCCGAAGGTCGCTAAGGTGGAATATTCAAAGAGACCAGAGATTGACCGTTGGATTATCTCGTTGCTTAATTCATTGAAGAAGAAGGTGGTAGCCTCCTATGAGGACTATGACATCACGACTGCGGGACGTCTGATTCAGGATTTTGTCTGTGATGACCTTAGCAACTGGTACGTCCGCCTGAACAGGAAACGTTTCTGGGGAGGTAAGATGGATGAGGACAAGCTTGCGGCTTACCAGACTCTTTACGAGGTGCTTGTGGATGTTGCTGTGCTTTCTGCTCCTATCGCACCATTCTACATGGACAGACTCTATCTGGATCTTGTTCCGGATGGCTCGGAGTCTGTTCATTATGTGAATATGCCGTCTTGCGATGAGACTGTTATTGACACGGATCTTGAAGAGAGAATGAATTTGGCTCAGAAAGCCACTTCAATGGTTCTCGCGCTTCGTCGCAAGGTTTCCATCAAGGTGCGTCAGCCACTTCAGAAACTTATCATCCCGGTGATTTCAGCCAAGGTTCGTGAGCAGTTGGAGCAGGTTAAGTCCATAATCCTTAATGAGGTGAATGTCAAGGAGGCAGAGTTTATCTCGGACACCACAGGCATCATCACCAAGAAGATCAAGCCGAACTTCAAGACTCTCGGCAAGGTCTATGGCAAGCAGATGAAGGAGATCGCGGGTGCGTTTGCGGGATTCGATCAGGCCACAATCTCTGCCATCCAAAGTGCAGAGGCTGCTGGGTTGGCATATTCAGTGGAACTTCCTTCGGGAACTGTTGAACTCAGGCCTGGTGACTATGAAATCTCTTCCGAGGACATGCCGGGTTGGCTCGTTGCCACTGAGGGACAGCTGACCATAGCCCTTGATATTCAGATTTCTGAAGAATTGAAGAAGGAGGGAGTGGCGCGTGAGCTTATCAACAGAATCCAGAACCTTAGGAAGGACAGTGGATTCGAGGTGACAGACAAGATCGATGTGGCGATTTATGCGGACGGTGCCGCTTATGATGACATCGCTACTGCTCTTGAGGGGTACAAGGATTACGTTGCTGCCCAGACACTTGCGCTTTCTGTTACTCTCAGCTCAGTTCCTCCTGATAATGCTTCTGATGTCGAGTGGGATGAGGGAAGCATCAAGATGGTTCTATCAAGATAGTTTTTTGACCTAAATATTTTACACAATGTCAGAGTTAATCAAAGACAATGCAACCTCTGCCGAAAAGACGAAGGTGCGTTACAGTGATGAGGAACTTGAGGAGTTCCGTACCATCATAAATGACATGCTTGATAAGGCTAGGAAAGAGTATAACACCCTTCGTAGGGTAATTATGCACAATGGTAGCAACGACATCGAGGACACTACTCCGTCTTTCAAGACAGTGGAGGATGATGGCGCCTATCAACTTTCCAAGGAGGAGGCTAGTCAACTCGCTCAAAGACAGTACAAGTTCATCCAGAATCTGGAGGCAGCCCTTGTGAGGATTGAGAACAAAACCTATGGAATATGCAGGGAAACCGGTCAGCTTATTCCTAAAGAAAGGTTACGCTTGGTCCCTCATGCTACGCTGACTGTCGAGGCAAAAGAGAAACTTGCTAAAAAAGGACAGAGCTAGTGAAAGTCTCCAAAGGAAAACAGCTCCTGATTTTGGGAGTCGTACTTGTCGTCATTGACCAGGTCATCAAGATTCTGGTCAAGACGAACATGCAGATAGGTGAACATTTCAGTGTCATCGGGAACTGGTTCCAGATTTTCTTCATTGAGAATGAGGGAATGGCTTTTGGAATGAAGTTCGGTGGAGCTGTTGGTAAGTTTCTGCTGTCTTTCTTTAGGATTGCGCTTTCGGGTGTCCTCTGTTGGTGGATTGCTTCGCTTGTGCGCAAGTCTGTGGATGCAGATGGCAAACCTGCACTTCTGCCAGATGGTAAGCCATTGGTCCCAACAGGAGTACTTGTCGGTCTGACTCTGATCACAGCTGGTGCTTTCGGCAACATTATTGACAGCCTTTTCTACGGTGTGATTTTCGATTATGCACCGTTGATGTTCGGTCGAGTGGTTGACATGTTCTATTTCCCTTTGATAGACACTATCTGGCCTGATTGGGTTCCTTTTGTGGGAGGTGATCGTCTGTTGTTCTTCGCTCCTGTTTTCAATTTCGCTGACAGCTGCGTCACAGTTGGTGCCTTTTATCTGATTCTTTTCCAGAATCGTTTCTTCACTAGAACCGAGGAGAAGAAGGAAGATGGGGAAAAATAGCAAAAATATTCTCACATATTTTGCTGAACAGAAAATTTTATTTACCTTTGCATTCCCTCAATTGAGGGAACAAAGTCTGGAGAGGTGGTAGAGTGGTCG
>DBKH01000013.1:0-188 GCA_002297815.1 Bacteroidales bacterium UBA755
CAGCAAACAACCTCTTTGGCCGGCAGTGTTGACTTTGACGTTTGCTGTAAAAACAAAATTCAGCCAACAAGGCAGAGCCAATAACCCGCCAGACCTTGAAGAACAGACAATGATAACATATTCATATACCTTTTGTTATGTTTCCACAAAGGTACATACTTATTTTTACTTCTTTAACACAGGGTTTT
>DBKH01000013.1:256-3142 GCA_002297815.1 Bacteroidales bacterium UBA755
TGGTAACGTGCAAAATTTGGCTTTTGCTTTTTTCGGATGCTTATAGGAGCTTTGTCGCTTCGACAGGCTCAGCGACCAGAATTCTATGCCATCAGGCGATGGAAACCAGCTGCAATGCGTTCAAGGCCTTGTTGGAGACGAGCGCGAGGACAGGCGATGTTGATGCGCATGAAGCCATCTAGGCCGTACATGACTCCGGAGTTGATCCAGACCTTCTCATTGAGAAGCAGACTGTTCTCAATGTCGTTCGCAGACATGTTCAAAGCGCGGACATCGACCCAAACTAGGTAGGTTCCCTCCAACTTGCTGACAGGGAATTCCGGAAGGTTCTCATCGAAGTACGAGAGCAGAGCGCGATAGTTGCCGTAAAGATATTCATTAAGTTCCTTCAGCCACGGTTCGCCCTCGTTGTAGGCCGCCTGAAGGGCTAGGACTCCGAAAGGATTCACATCGCAAAGCTCGTTGATGTTGATGACTCTGTCTATGAGTCTCTTCCAGTCCGGATTGTTCGTGATGATGTTGGAGATTCCGAGACCAGCGATGTTGAACGACTTGCTCGGAGAGTTCATCGTGACAGTGTTGTCCTGAGAAGCCTGCGAGAGCGAGGCCATCGGAGTGAAGTGATAGCCAGGCATTTCCAGTTCGCAATGGATCTCGTCGCTGATGACGATCACCCCGTTCCTGCGACAGATGTCGGCCACCCTTTCCAGATCCTCGCGAGGCCAGACACGTCCGCAAGGGTTGTGAGGGTTGCAAAACAGAAGCACCTTAGCCATCGGGTCAGCAGCCCGCCTCTCAAGGTCCTCGAAATCAATGTACCATGTGGCCTGATCCCCTTCCGTGTCGTAGATCAGCTTGTTGACCGACAGCTCGCACAGGTTGTTCTTCGCAGTGGAGAAGAAGCAATTGTACGCCGGACTCTGGATGATCATCTTAGGCAGTTCTCCGTGAGGTCCTCGGCCACGGTTCGGTTTCTCGACCACTTCGCCATCAACAATCTCGTACTGTGTCAAAGCCTTGACAACCACCGACATAGCCGGAACAACTCCCGGAATGTAGAGGTACCAGTCCTTCTCGGTGCGCCACCCTCTGCGACGCTCCCACCAGTTGATGGCGGCATCGTAGTAGGAATCTGGCACGTGGGTGTACCCGAAAATCTCCTGATCGACACGTTTTTTCAGCACGTCAACTATCTCAGGAGCCACCTTGAAGTCCATGTCCGCAACCCAAAGCGGAATCACATCCTCCGAAATCGGCCCTACAGGGCTCTCGGCATCCCACTTGACGCAGTTCGTGCCGCGCCTTACCGTCATCTCGTCAAAATTATATTTTCCCATAATGTCACAAATAATCTGTAATATACTCTCAGTTTCTCACTCGCCTGCCACAAGAAAACCGATGCCTGAATATTCAGACTTCCTCTTCCTTGACGCTGAGCAAGCAAAATTCCAAGGAACAGACTTCGAAGATAGCAAAAATCCATTAAATTTGCGATGGTATGAAAATCTACGAATATATTTTCTCTGCGGCAATGCTTGCGGCAAGTGTCTGCGGCTGCGTGCGGAACAGTGGCGAAATGGCAGCATCCAACGAGTGCGAGCCATTATTCCTGAATATAGAAACGCTCCCTGAGGGAGGATATTCACTGATCTCCGTCTCGCCGTTTGACGGAAGCCGTGACACGTTGGAAATCAGCAAGCCGCTGAACCGGCTGATCGTGATGAGCACTTCCTACATAGGGTTCTTGGATGCGATCGGGGCGGACTCGTTGATCGTCGGGGTGTCGGGCGGTGAATATGTCTGCGACTCCTCCGTGACCGCCGGCCTTGACAACGAAACTGTGGCGGACATCGGCTACGACGCGAGTCCGGACTACGAGAAAATCATGGCTTTGAAGCCGGATCTACTCCTGACATATTCAGTCTCTCCCGTCAAGTCTCAGTTTCTCTCAAAGCTTGAATCGCTGGGAATCAAGACATTCATCGTCAACGAGCATCTAGAGCGGCACCCTCTCGCCAGAGCCGCCTACGTACGTCTTTTCGGAGCATTGACCGGGAATATGACCGCCGCGGACTCGGTGCTGGATGTCGTCTCTTGCAACTACATCTCCCTCCGGGATTCAGTCCAAAACAGATTGGGAACAAACAATGCCAATGCGTCTGATAAAAACAGATTGAATGCCCGCGAGGCAGAACAGGAGCCCGGTGAGACAAGAATGAAGACTCAAAAACCAAGAAAGATTCTGGTCAACATCCCGTACAAGGACCAGTGGTTCGTTCCCGGCCAGGAAAGTTATCTCACGACTCTGTTCAAGGACGCTGGCGGAGAGATTCTCGGAGCCAAGGCCGGGAGTTCTGTATCGGGCCAGATCTCAGTCGAGGCGGCATATTCATTGTCAAAGGAAGCGGATCTTTGGATGAATGTCGGCTGGTGCCGGACACTGGAGCAGCTGCTTTCCGTCAATCCACTGTTCGAAGACTTCCTCAGGAATATTCAGGAAAACGCAACCGCCAGAAGTCGCTCAGACAAAGGCCGCACAGACGCAGCGCACGTTGTCTGGAACGACAACAAGCGCCTCAACGCCAAAGGCGGCAACGATTTCTGGGAAAGCGGTGTGGTCCGCCCCGACATCCTTCTCCACGACCTCGTCGGAATCTTCAGCAGGAACGAGGGCTTTACCCCTGTTTATTACCAAGAAATCAAATAGAAGACCTCTCCGTGCGTGAAACTGGCATAATCACTCACGAAAGGTATCAAACCGACATCCCGTGAGTAAAACAAAGTTTTCCACTCACGAAGCTGTACAAAAGAAACACCTCGTGCGCCAGATAGCTAATTCCGCTCACAGAGTTCAGATAGACAGTGGGAAGAGACAAAGACGAATTT
>DBKH01000013.1:3163-40146 GCA_002297815.1 Bacteroidales bacterium UBA755
AAATTCGTCTTTGTCTCTTCCCGTTGTCCGCCTTGATCGCAATTCACAGCACGAACATCTGTGAGGCGTGGGTGCGTGGAAGGGTCTGAAGGTTGGTGATGTCTTTGGCGGTTAGGCCGGTGTCGATGCGGATTGAGCGGAGGGCTTCGGCGGCGGAGTCGAATGCGAGGGAGGGGGTGTTGTTGTTCTCGCTGAGGTGGCAGAGGAAGAGGTTTTTCAGGCCGGGATGCCAGAAACGACGGATGGCGGAGGCGCACTCGTCGTTGCTCAGGTGACCGTTGCCCTGGCATATTCGCATCTTAAGCTCGTGGGTGTAAGGGCCACCAATGAGCATTCCGGAGTCGTAGTTCGACTCGAAGACCACAGCGTCAGCTTTACGGGCATATTCAATGGCTTCGTCTGTCACCCTGCCGGCATCTGTCATCAGGAAGAACCTTACCCCCGACCACTCAATAAAATAGCCTACAGTCTGGGTGGCGTCATGAGGAACTATGAAATGGCTGACGAGAGGAAGTTCGGATTCTGGGTTTTCCCCGCACAGGCATATTCTTAAAGGCTTGCCATCAGGGAGAATCTGACGGAAATCCGTGATGTAATCCCTTGTAAACGTGTGATGTGCAAGAGCCTCATGAAGCGTAGAGGTGGCATAGACCGGTTTTTTCAGATGCTTGCAGTAGGATCCAAGGTGTCGGATATGGTCAAGATGGTCATGGGTCACAAGGACTGCCTGAAATGAGTCCGTGCCAAGCCCATGCTCCATCAAGGTCTTCTTCAGACGACGCACACTCACACCTGCATCAATGAGAAGTCCGGACTTGCCGTCCGAAAGGAAATAGCAGTTGCCGCAGCTACCGCTGGAAAGACTCAGGAACTTCAGCATCACTTCGTTTCCTCCTCGCAATATTTCGAGATCACGCTGTAGGCATCCCCGACACCTAGTTCACCGGCACGCGAAAGATCAATGCAACCTTTCTCCTTGTCTTTCAGATAGATCAGGACAAGACCTCTGTTGTAGTAGGCATCTCCCATGTAAGGATAGATGTTGATCGCCTTCGTGTAGCTGTCCACAGACTCAACAAACTTGGAGGACAGGCAGTAAAGATTGCCAAGGTTGAAATAGACATAAGGGACTCCCGGCAGGATCCTGTCAGCAGCAAGCATGTCCTCAATTGCCTCGGAATAGTCGTAAGTCCTGCTCACCTGGTCTCGCACACGCGCCCTTGTGGTTCCCTTGTCATCCATAGTCAATGTCTGGACGTTGTTCTCAATGGACGAGATGAAGTCGATCATCTCAGCACGGAGCACTCCCCTGTTCAGATGATAGAAAGCCTTGTAGTACTCTGAATATTTTCCCGTACTCTCAGCATTGACAGCAGCGTCAAACTGATTCAGAGCTGTCGTGTACTGCTTTGACTGAACTGAATATAGTCCGCGGATGAAAGATCTGTCTGCTTCGGTAAGAACATTAGGATTTCCAGCGGACAGATAGGAATCTCCATAAAGTGAAGCGTCTATTCCATGAGCGAACACTGGCTTAGCAAGAGAATCGGAATTGGAAATGGTCAAAGTCACAGGAGAATCCGAGATGAACTTGTCAATAAGAGGATTCTCATAACGGTGACGCAAGGCTATGTTCTGGTTGTCTCGCTGAGCTGCTAGGCTGAATTTGTACAAGGACTTAAGCCGGATGTTTATGTCGCGATTCTGAAGAAGTTCGTTGTCGAAATCCTTTTTTGCGAAATCAGCATCTAACGCAATCAGGGAGCTGTACTTCTTGGTCGTGTCAGCGAAAGAGCCCTCATCGGTGGCGTTTTTGGTGCGGTACTCCTGCACTTTCTTTTGGGCTATGTCGTAGTCCTGCTTCGAGGACTTGGTGCGTCCTAGCATATTCTTTACGTAGGAGCGGTTGAGATAGGCTTTAGCGAAATCAGGATAGAGTTCGATGGCTTTGTCATAGTCATCCAGAGCATCCAACCACCGTCCCATCTGAACGAAATACGAAGCTCGGTTGTAGTATGCTAGGACATTTTCTGGGTTGATGTTGATGACATGGTCCATGTCCGCAAGAGCGTCCTCCATGTTCCCGACCTGGGCGTTGATAAGGCTTCGGTTGTAGAGCGTCAAAGCATTGCCTGGCTCGTCCCTAAGAACACGATTCAGATCTTTCATAGCAGCGTTGTAGTTGTTCTGGTCGTAGAACATCAGCGCTCTGTTGAAGTAGGCAAAAGTGTTGGTTGTGTCCAAACTGATTGCCCTATTCATGTCAGAAATAGCATCTTTGTAGTCCTTCTTCAAAGCATAGACGCGACCTCTACGGATGTAGCCCTCGGGATCGAAACGATCCAATTTGATGGCCTTGTTATAGTCATCCAAAGCCTTAGTGGTGTCATTCAGAAAAAGGTACGATGCGCCTCTGTTCAAGTAAGCTGATGGGTCCTTGGGGTCCTTTCTGATGTAGCGATCAAAATCCTCAACCGCTTTGTCAAATTGTTGGGCAAGGAAATAGGTAACTCCACGACTGAAATAGAGGCCATTCAGTCCAGGGCGAAGCTCCATTGCCCGTTGGAGGTCCTTTAAGGCTTCATCATACTTTCCGAAACGACTGAGAGTAATTGCCCTGAAATGGTAGCCGTTGGTAAAAACCGGGTTAAGACGGACAGAGGTGTTGAAATCATTCTGAGCTCCACGGAGATCCCCTAAATTGTACTTCGCGATTCCTCTATAGAAAAAAGTCCAACAATCAGTGGAATCAAGGCGTGCGAGTACATTGAAATGACTGATGGCTTCTGAATATTTCCCGTCTGCAAGGGCCGCACGGCCTCTGAAATTAAACACATCCTTATCATACTGCGCGTTGGAGGCCAAAGCGAAGCACAAAAGGAAAAACAGAGTCAGCACGGACCTTTTCATACAAATATATTTTACTTTAAGGCTTAAAATTCCTAATTTTGTCGTTTGCAAAGATAAACATTTATCGTGCCTTGAAGACGATTTTAAGTAAAATTTTCATATTCTTCCTCCTCATGGTAGCCACTGATGAGCTTCTTGCGCAACAGGCAACCGTGAGAATGGTTCCATCTGGGACAAACGCTGAGAAGATCATATCCTCAGAAAGCTTGAAATTGCAAGTTGAGTTCATAACAGACACTACTTTCAAAGGGCGGGCTACTGGCTCACGAGGGGCTGCTGAGGCTGCGCTTTGGATTTCAAGACGTTACGAAAGTGCAGGACTTATGCCTTTCGATGGCAGTTGGAGCCGATCGTTCAAGGTTGACAGCCTCGTTGGACGTAATATTCTCGGTTTTCTTCCAGGAAAAAGGGACAAAGTCAAGGAGATGTACACAATCATTTGTGCGCACTATGACAGCCATGGAGTCATCGATGGTAATCTATATCCCGGAGCAGATAACAATGCATCAGGAGTTGTCGCAATGCTGAGCATCGCCCAGATGTTTCAGAAGATGAAAGAGTTGGGACGCTCTTACGGGAAGAACATAATCTTCGTGGCGACCGATGCCAAAGAGAGGAACTCGGCTGGAGCTGAGGCTCTTATGGAGTACATACGCGATGGAAAACTGAAAGATCCCGTGAACGGAGAGACGATTACAATGGAAAAAATCCATTCTACAGTAGTGTTGGACATCCTAGGCAGCACGTTGGCCCCACTTCACGAGGACAGGAAGGATTACCTGATTATGCTCAGCGGAGGACAGTACACCTTCGACTTCACGAGGGCAAATGAAGGGAAAGGGCTTGGACTGGACATCGCCACGAGCTACTACGGCAGCAAGGGTTTTACCGAAATGTTCCACAGTAGGTTCGGAGATCAAAAAATCTTTGTGCAAAATGGACTCACCTGCGTTGTCTTCACATCTGGAATAACCTTGCTTACCAACAAGATTGGAGACACGGCTGACACCTTAGACTACGAAGTTTTACGTAAAAGAATATTCCTTATCTTCCACTGGTTGGAAAAAATACTCTGACAATGAAAGAATTTTGGTCAATGATTAAGCGCTATGTGGCGCCATTCAAGAAATATCTCGCTGGCTCGGTCGTGCTTAACATCCTGTCAGCGGTGTTCAACATTTTCTCGTTCGCGATCATCGTGCCGATTCTGCGCATCCTGTTCAAGATCAATGAGACGGTATATTCATTCACCCCTTGGGACGAGGTTTGGAACATGCCGTTCAAGGATCTCGGTGACGCATTCATGGCTAACGTCTATTGGATGCTGGAGCAGCAGATTTCAGCCGTTGGGGCTTCTACAGTGTTGCTGTACCTGTGCATATTCCTTGTCGTGATGACGGCTCTCAAAACTGCCTGTTACTTCGGTTCCTCAGCGGTCATGGTTCCGATCCGCACAGGTGTCGTGAAGAACATCAGGATGGACATCTACAACAAGATCCTTGCTCTTCCTCTAGGATTCTTCTCCGAAGAGAAAAAAGGCGATATCATCGCAAGAATGAGCGGTGATGTGCAGGAGGTCGAGAACTCCATCACAGGATCAATCGAGATGCTCATCAAAAACCCGATTCTCATCCTGTTTTACTTCGCAGCCCTGCTTGTGATCAGTTGGCAGATGACGGCCTTCACAATCCTGTTCGCCCCGCTAATGATGTGGGTGATGGGTGTCGTAGGAAAGAATCTTAAGAGGAAATCACTTGAGGTTCAACAACTTTGGAGCGACGTGATGGCGCAGGTCGAGGAGACACTTGGAGGGCTTAGAATCATCAAGGCATTCATCGCGGAGAAGAAGATGTCCGACAGATTTGACAATGTCACCGAGGCAATGAGGAAAAAGAGCAATCGCGTTACCATCCGCCAATCACTCGCCCACCCTATGAGCGAGTTCCTCGGCACGGTTCTGATCATGATTGTGCTATGGTTTGGCGGTGCTTTGATCCTCGGAGGCAAATCGACCATCGATGCACCGATATTCATTTATTATATGGTGATTCTCTACAGCATCATCAATCCTATCAAGGATTTCGCGAAAGCAGGATACGCCATTCCTAAGGGTATGGCTTCGATGGAGAGGATCAACAAGATTCTGGATGCGGAGAACGACATCGTTGAGCCAGAACATCCGAAAACTCTGAACGGATTCAATGACAAACTGTCTTTCAACCATGTGAACTTCCGTTATCCGGACGGGCATAGGATGATTCTAGAAGACGTCAGCCTTGAGATTCCGAAAGGGAAGACAATAGCGATTGTGGGTGCATCAGGAGCAGGCAAATCGACACTCGTGGATCTCATCCCTAGATTCTACGATCCGACCGGAGGATCCATAACGATTGATGGCACAAACATAAAGGATGTTAGAATCTCAGACCTTAGAAGTCTCATAGGCAATGTCAACCAAGAGTCAATTCTCTTTAACGACACGATTTTCAACAACATAGCCTTCGGAGTCGAGAACGCAACGATGGAGAGCGTGATTGAGGCAGCGAAAATTGCCAACGCCCATGACTTCATCATGGAGAAAGAAGGAGGGTACAATTTCAACATAGGAGACCGCGGCGTAAAATTGTCTGGAGGCCAAAGGCAAAGAATCAGCATAGCGAGGGCAATCTTGAAGAACCCTCCGATTCTCATTCTCGATGAGGCGACGGCATCCCTTGACACCGAATCCGAAAAGATTGTGCAAGAAGCCCTTGACAGATTGATGTCCAGCAGGACCACAATAGCGATAGCGCACAGGCTCTCTACAATCCGCAACGCTGATGAAATCATCGTCATGGACGAGGGGCACATCGTGGAGCGCGGGAAGCATGAGCAGTTGCTCGCCTTGAACGGCTACTACCGAAAACTCAACGACATGCAGGCGCTTTAGAGGATTAACGAATATATTCACATAACATCATGAAGAACGTTTTCAGACAAATAAGAGTCCCTTACATTGAAGGGCTGGAAAGGATGAATCTGCAGGAGCTAGACCTTGCGATGGAAAAAGGTGCTGCCAAATTCGCTGTCTGCGAGAACAATTGGCCAAAGGACGCTCCATACGCTCCGGATTGCAACGGTTCGATAGCACGTACAAAATCACATCTTGCTGTGATGTTCCATGTCAGAGGATTGGATCTTCGCGCCACGGCCATGGAAGACAACGGGCGCAGTTGGGAGGACAGTTGCTGTGAGTTTTTCGTCACCGATCCTTACGATGGGACCTACTACAATTTTGAGCTGACTTGCATCGGCTCTCTGTTGGCTTCCAAAAGGACAAGCAGGATCAACAAGACTCCTCTTTCTAACGAACTGTTGTCCAGTGTAATCCGACACAGCTCGCTTGACAAGAAAGAAGTTTGCATCAATGATAGAATCTTCAGCTGGACAGTCGCCATGCTGATTCCTTTCGAGTTGATTGGAATAGACAGAGATCACCTTCCTGTCAGCATCCGAGGCAATTTCTATAAGTGTGGCGATCTCACCGCACATCCTCATTTCTTAAGTTGGAATCCTATCAAAATTCCGAATCCAGATTTTCACAGACCGGAGTTCTTCGGAGAGATCATTTTGCAATAAGGTCGAAGAGATGAAAAAAAGGAACATATTCACACTGCTATTGTTCTTGGCCTATCTTGCCGCAGTCGCCTATTGCTGTTTTTGGCATTTCAGCGAGTTGCCGAACATCGGTCAGGATTCCATTTTCGGAATCCCTATGGACAAGATAGTGCATTTTCTGATGTTCTTCCCTTTCCCATTTCTTTGTTTCCTTGCCTTCGTAAGGCGTACTTACAAGCCTCGTCACACCGTGCTCGCTGTCGGGATTGTTTTCTTGACAGGTTGCGTGATAGCTGCGGGGACTGAAATAGGGCAGTCATATACGGAGTACAGAAGCTGCGATGTCCTCGATTTCGCGGCAGACTCAATTGCACTAGCAATTTCATCCGTCATAGTACTGCTAATCGATTTGCACATAATTAAAACACATAATAAATTAAAATGTTCAAAAGAATAATAACCGTTGTCTCAATCGTAGTGGCCGTTTCTACAGGTGCGGCTGCGCAAACGGTAAAAGATTTCAAGGATGCTATAGATTCGCTCCAAACCAGACTTCCGGAAAGGACGAAGGTTTCCGCTCAAGTGAAGGCCACGAAGGTCGTAAGAAGAGGCTACGGGCTTGATTTCTATTTCACGCCTGCAATGGGTGACTTTCCTTGGAGATCCGAGGATGTCAAATGGCTGAGGGACACGCTCAAAGACTTGATGCCGCCTTCATGTTCCGACTACCACATCGGGAATCTTTTCATTGGGAAGAACAAGTTGGAATCTTACGTCATGCCGGAAGTCGGAAATGATGGCAATGCTATTGACACCAAGTTCAGGACTAAGGACTTACGCAATGTCCATCCATTTGTGACAAGAATCGGGGAACAGGCTTTTGAAAAAGGCTTAACAGGACGTAATATTGCACTTTGGCAGAGCCATGGCAGGTACTTCGAAGAGAAAACAGACAGATGGGAATGGCAACGAGCTCCGATGTTCCACACTGTCGAAGACATGTACACCCAGAGCTACGTCCTCCCATTCCTAATTCCCATGCTTGAAAATGCCGGAGCCTACGTCATGACTCCACGTGAAAGGGATCCTCAAACCAACGAAATCATCGCTGACAACGATCCGGCCTTCGAGGAATGCCGAGGAGAAGGGGTCAGAATCGAGGGAAGATATTCAGAGACAGGAACTTGGTCAGACGCAGGCATTGGGTTCGCTGATGGCAAGGTCACATATTCAGGAATCGAGAATCCATTCCGGATGGGTACTGCCAGGCAGTCTGAATGCATGGAGCATCGAAGGGATAAGGTCTCAGAGGCACTCTGGACACCTGACATTCCAGAAAGAGGTGAATATTCTGTTTACGTTTCCTATAAAACCCTACCGCACAGCACACCATGCGCACACTATACCGTCAAGCACCTTAGCGGAGAGAGCGAATTTATCGTCAACCAGCGGATGGGCGGTGGAACATGGATTTACCTTGGAACTTTCGAGTTCGACAAAGGGAACGATGGAGGTGTCGTCCTTGACAACATCGTTCCTAAAGGCTATAATGTGCCAAGGAATGCGGTCATTACAGCCGATGCAGTAAAGTTCGGTGGCGGAATGGGAAAGATTGCCAGAGGACGCAAGGAACAGAATGTGAATGAATATTCCACCTCAGGTCTCCCTTCTTTCACCGAAGGGGCGTTCTACTGGATGCAATGGGCAGGTGCCGATTCTACTCTGCTCAGCAAGTATGATGACGACTACACTTCTGACTATGGTACCAGAGGAGCTTGGGTAGGCTGGATGACAGGAGGCTCAAGGACCAACCCTGACACTGAAGGTCTGAAGATCCCTGTGGATCTTTCTTTCGCCTTCCACACTGATGCTGGCACGACAATGAATGATTCGATCATCGGAACGCTCTCAATCTACACTCTGCTTTGCGATGGAAAAAACAAGTTCGCCAATGGTGAGGACAGACTTCAACAGAGGATGTACGCGGACTTCGTTCAGACGGAAATAGTGAATGACATACGAAAAAGCTTCAATCCAGAATGGAGCAGAAGAGGGCTTTGGGATCGTTCTTACAGCGAATCCCGAACTCCGACTGTGCCTGCGATGCTTCTAGAGCTCCTTTCACACCAGAATTTCGCAGACATGAAGTTCGGTCTTGACCCGTCTTTCCGCTTCACGGTCAGCAGGGCAATCTACAAAGGCATGCTGAAATACCTTAGTGCCCGCTATGGATGCCCGTACGTTGTCCAGCCTTTACCAATCAACTCATTCTCAACGTCTTTCTTGGACGAATCCAAGGTTAGGCTAAGTTGGAAAGCCACAGAGGACTCTCTTGAAACCACAGCGGAGCCAACGGGATACATTCTCCAGACACGCCTAGACAACGGAGCCTTTGACACTGGAAGAATCCTCGACAAAGTGAACGCAAGCGGAGACAATTTGTCAACAGAAGCCAACATCGTACCAGGACACATCTACAGCTACAGGATCATAGCATTCAACGAAGGTGGCAAGAGCTTCCCTTCAGAAGTTCTAAGTGTAGGCGTGCCTGAAAACGGCAACGGGAAGAGTGTTCTGGTGGTCAACAACTTCACAAGAGTCTCAGCACCAGCATGGTTTGATACTCAGGAATATGCCGGATTCAACTCCGACCTTGATGCAGGCGTTCCATACGGCAAAGAGATCAACTTCATTGGTCCCCAGTACCAATTCCGTCGCAATCTTCCGTGGTTGGACGATGACAATCCAGGTTTCGGAGCATCGTGGACCGATGAGGCAGGGAAAGTCTTTGCAGGAAACACATTCGACTACTGTGGGATTCATGGCAAGGCTCTCATGGCAGCCGGCTACTCATTCCATTCGTCCAGTGTTGCCTCATTCTCAGCAGACATGACCTTGGCTGCAAAAGACAAAGCCATCGACATCATCTGCGGAAAACAGATTACAACTGTCATTGGGACAGGAAAGGTTCTGGACAGATTCCAAGTGTTCCCTACAGAACTACAGAAAGCAATTACTGACTACACCTCAAACGGAGGCAATGTGCTTATCTCCGGAGCGAACATCGGAACTGATGTCTGGGATGAGATCTACCCTGTCAAAAAAGACAGTGCCTATAGGGCCACGACAAAGGCTTTCATTGAAAAGACTCTTGGCTACAAGTGGTTGACGAACTATGCAAGCCGCAGCGCGACAGTCTGCCCTAAAGGCAATGAGATGTTGTCCTTGGAGGCAAAAGAGATCACCTTCCAAAAGGACAGGAATCCTGTGATTTACAACGTTGAGACTCCCGATGGAATCGTACCGTCCTGCGACAAGGCAAAGTCTTTTCTTATTTACTCCGACACAAACATCTCTGCCGGAACATGCTTCGAGGGGAACGGCTACAGAACTGTCTGCCTGGGGTTCCCGATAGAGGTGATCAAGGATGAAAAGTGTACAGAATCATTGATTAAGAGCATAATGACCTATTTAAACAAATAAGCCATGACACCAAGAGAAGCTGAACTCATCGAACTCCTGCATAAGGAAGTCAAGCCTGCATTAGGCTGCACAGAACCAATAGCCGTAGCCTTGGCAGCAGCCAAAGCCGTTGAACTGCTTAGGGAAATCCAACCTGATGTCAATGAATATGTCCTTGACGTCGAAGTGAGCGGAAACATCCTTAAAAACGGGATGGGAGTCGGAATCCCCGGAACGGGAATGGTAGGGCTTTACATCGCATCTGCTCTTGGAGCTGTCTGCGGGAAAAGTGAATACGGGCTTGAAGTTCTCAAGGATCTGACCGACAACTCAGTCAAAAAGGCTAAAGACTTGGTCAACGCTGACAAGGTTAAAATTAAAGTGGCTGACAGCCCTAAGACTCTTTACGTTAAGGTTACGGTCAGCACGGCAGATCACAAGGCTTGGGCTATCATCGAGGACGACCACGACAGGATTGTCGAAACTGGCCAGGACAGCAAGACTTCAGATTTTAGGAAAGGAGGAGACGGAGAAACTGCTCCAGTCAAGAGTACCTTGGATTATAATCTGACTGTCAAGGAGATATATTCATTCACGCTTAACGCTGTTTTCGAGGACATCAAATTCATTCTGGCAGACAGAGACTTGAATCTAGCTCTTGCCCGTGAGGGATTGAACGGAAACTACGGCCTGAATGTCGGCAAGGCCATCCGAGAGAATCAGGAGGAGGTCTTTGGAGACGATTTCATCAGTTTCGCGATGGGGATGACAGCAGCTGCTTCAGATGCGAGGATGGCTGGCTGCAAACTTCCTGCAATGAGTAATTCAGGCAGTGGTAATCAAGGAATAACGGTCAGCATGCCGGTAATCGCCTACGCCCTGAAATACGACATCGATGACGAGCAACTCTCCAGAGCCTTAATTCTTAGCAACTTAGTAGCCATCCACATAAAAGGCTACCTTGGAAAACTCTCAGCGCTGTGTGGGTGTGTGATTGCCTCAACCGGATCTGCCTGCGGAATCGTCTATCTCAGAGGTGGAAGTTACGAACAAGTCTGCGCTGCGATTAAGAATATGATCGGTAACATCACTGGAATGGTCTGTGACGGAGCCAAAGTCGGATGCGCTCTGAAAGTTGCATCAGGAGTTGCTTGCGCTGTTCAGTCATGTGTGCTCGCTCTCAGAGGTACATGCATCAGCGAAACGGACGGAATCATCGATAAGGACACTGAAAAGACAATCAAGAACCTTGGCAAGATTGGCTCGTCCGGGATGCAGTCAACCGACAGGCTCATCCAACAAATCATGCTCTGCAAAAACTAGTTTAAGAATAAATCAAGCAGCGGGGCTACATATAACATAATCCCGCTGCTTGAAAATCTTGCATGACGCTTTCTAAATTATTTTCTAATTCACCACAATCTCGTCAATGAATATGAAGGCGTGCCTAGGGTTTTTAGCCAGGTCATCACGAACCGCCTTGTACTTTACGAACCGAGCTTTGGCATTGACAGCCGTGCCCAAAGTGTGAAGGAGTGCGCAAGAGTCAGTGTCTGGGACCTCAAGAAGGCAGACAACCGGCTCAGTGAAGTTAATCCCATCCACTGAAAATGAAACTTCCGTCCTAATCGGGAAACCGACATCAGCAGAAGTGTGGGAAAGGAATGTTGCTCCAACATAATGGATGTCCTTGACTGATTCAAGGTCAATCGTGACATCCACATCGCATAGGAAGCCTTGCCAACGGTTGTCTTTATAGAACCAGCCACCAAGTTTGCCGTCAACCAATGCGTTGTCTCCACCAGCAGAATAGCCTTGATAGTACTTCTTGCCATTGTAAGTGATCTTTGCTCCGGCAGCAAGGTGCTCCAGTTGGACAAGAGACTCAGGACGCGGACCGATCTCGTTTTTCAGATTGAAAGCATTGTAACCATCGGAAAGCATCCTTTCGGTAAGCCTAACTGCTCTAGCCTTAAACTCAGGATAGTCCTTTTCCCCTTCAGGACTCCAACCAATCTCAGAAATAGCGAAAGCGCGAGGATACAGCAGGTATTCCATATACTCTCCTGTCGGAACATACTCTGACCAAAGATTGGCTTGAAGTCCAAGGATATGTTTAGAATATTCCTCATCAATACCATCCGTTGGGTTAAAGGAATATACCTGACTCAGAGGACGATAGCCACTAAATGACTTAGGCTGTGAGAATGGCGCGTCCTGACTGGAATCGAAGTAGCAATATTCACCAGGAGACATCACAACATCGTGCCCCATGCTGGCCGCAATGATTCCACCTTTAGTGCCTCTCCACGACATCACTGCTGCACCTTCTGCAAGCCCTCCATCAAGGATTTCGTCCCATCCTATGGCATGACGACCTTTAGACTCTAGGAACCTTGTCACCCTGTTCACCAGATAACTCTGAAGCTCATCCACATCTTTCAACCCCTCTACCTCCATCCTGTGTCGGCAGTCTGGGCAGTCCTTCCAATTGCGTTTAGAGGCCTCATCGCCACCAATGTGGACATATTCATAAGGGAACAATTCTATCACTTCACTTAGGATTGTCTCGAACATCTCAAAAGTCTTGTCCTTGCCAGGACACAGATCTCCAGAAAACCGATGCTCACTACCATCAGGACTCAAGCATGAAAGCTCAGGGTATGCCGCAAGGACCTCTCCGGAGTGCCCTGGGAGCTCGATTTCCGGAATAACGTCAATGTGTCGTGCGGAGGCATATTCCACAATTTCTTTTACATCAGCTTTGGAAAGAAAGCCACCTGACGCTAATGGTGCCCCTTGAGAAGAATATTTTTTACCGCCTGCTATCCACTCCTCGTAAGTACGACCTTCCCTCCATGCTGCCTTTTCGGTCAATTGAGGATAGGCATCAATCTGAATACGCCAACCCGCATCATCAGTAAGGTGAAGATGGAGAGTGCTCATCTTGAGCAAAGCCATGGCATCCAGTTGTTTAAGGATGAAATCCTTGTCTCTGAAATTACGTGAAATGTCTAGCATAAGTCCTCTGTGGCGGAAGCGAGGGTAGTCAAGGATTTGACACTGAATCAACGTCGAATCCTTATCCAACAACTGATTTATGCTCGTCTTTGCACGATAAACTCCCGTTTCAGTAAGGGCGAAAATGTCAATTCCCTTCTTACCGACCTGAATCTTGTAGGCTTCGTTTTTCGCAAATTCGGGAAGATTCAAAGAGTTGATCTCTTTCAGGAAACGTCTGTCTCCGAAATGAACGCGAACATCACTTCCGTCTGATTTAAGTGAATATTCTCCTTCGGCTACAACGGCTTTCACCGGTTTAGGAATGATGCAATCGGGACCGGTAGCAGAAAACGCTACGGAAGAGGTAAGGGCGATCGCGGAAGCGACCAAGATAATCCGTCTAAAATACATACTTTCAAACATTCTATTTCTTATCAATCAGTGTTTTTTTCATTCTTTCGAATATGTCAGTGTTCTCAATCACCCCACTAAACTTCCATGAGGATGCGCCATAGGCATATAGGATGACAGGAGCAGCTGTGTGACCGGTAGTGGAATATTTCACATCAATCCCGCTTTCGCCTTTTGTGAAGTCCTTGCTTCCTGGCACAAGTGTAAGTCCTCCGGTCTCATGGTCGGCTGTGACAAGGACAAGTGTACCCTTATGAGTGTCAGCATAATCAAAAGCAGCATTGACCAATTTATCAAATTCTTCCATCCACCAAAGCAATTCTTCAGTGTTGTTGGCATGAGCTGCATGATCAATCAAAGAGCCTTCTATCATCGAAAAGAATCCTTTATTGTTATTCTCCAAAATGTCCCATGTGTGTTTAGCCAATTCAGTAAGAAGATCCGAATCAACTTCTGCTTCATCAATCTGTGCACCTTCATCCAGAAGGCCAAGAATCGGAGTAGCTTGGGTTGCATAGAATTCCTCTGGAGTTTCGACATACGTAAAGCCTTTGCCAATGGCCTTTTCAATCAAATTCTCATCCGTGTATTTTTCCTTAGTGAAATACTTGCGCCCAGCTCCGATGACAACATCTGGTCTGAAGGCAATGAGGTCCTCCGCAATCTGCTTTCTTTCTCCCCTCTTGCCTACGTGGGCGTAAAATCCACCGGGAGTAGCGTCCAAAACATAGGAGGTGACGACAATTCCCGTCGAAAGGCCTTTATCTTTGGCAAGCTTTGCTATGCTAGAAGGCTTCGTGCTGTCCGGCAACATTCCGAGCATGCTATTGTTAGTCTTGTGCCCGGTGGCAATGGCTGTAGAGGCAGCTGCAGAATCGGTAGTCCTACTGTTGGCGGAATATGTCTTGACAACAGCTGCGAACTGTGCTCTGTCAAAGCATGTCGGACCGTAGTTCTGATTGATCATCCAAGAAGCCGTTGCCCCTAGACCCATTCCATCACCGATAATCAAAATCACGTTCTTAACTTTCTCATTCTTAGGAGCCTTGTCCTTAGCCACAACTGGAGCAGCCATCAGGATTGCCAACAAAACAAATGCAACTGTCTTTCTCATCATGCAAATCTTAAGTGTTATTCTTTCCTACAAAGTTAAATTAAATTCGGTAATATTCGTAAATTTGCCTTATTATGGCAAATGGCAGACTCTTTCTGATTCCTTCCCCTCTTGGGGAATATGATCCCACGGAAGTCATTCCGCAACCGGTCCTTGAAAGGCTCAAGGACATTAGGAAATATGTCGTTGAAGAGGCCCGGACCGTGCGCAGGTATCTTTCCGCAGCCGGCTTGAAAGGGCATATCGGGGAGCTTGAACTCCGGGAGCTCAACGAGCATTCATCGGCCAAGGATGTGGAATCCTTGCTTGACATGTTTTCGGACCCTGACGGTACACCGACCGACGTGGGATTGATCTCCGAGGCCGGACTTCCGGCAGTGGCGGATCCGGGGGCTCAGCTGGTGGCACTTTGCCATATTCATGGAATCAAGGTCATTCCGTTGGTCGGGCCGTCCTCACTGATGCTTGCACTGATGGGATCGGGGCTCAACGGACAAAGTTTCGCTTTTTGCGGCTACCTACCAGCGAAGACCGATGAGCGTCGCAGAGCGATCCGGGAGATCGAGAAGCGTTCCGGACAATTAGACCAGACAGAGATATTCATTGAGACTCCTTACCGTAACGATTCGATGCTGGCTGACCTACTGGCTACGCTCCAGCCCCAGACAAGACTTTGCGTGGCTGCGGACATCACTTTGCCGGAGGAGACAATCCTGACCAAAAGCATCAAAGAGTGGAAGCGTTCGCCTTTCGCCATCGGGAAACGCCCTTGCGTCTTCCTGCTTCTGGCCGGAGGGTGAAGTCACGGTCACTGAGCCTGCCAATCGGTCACTGAGCCTGCCGAAGTGACTAAATGAATAACAATTCGGTCACTGAGTCTGTCGAAGTGACCTTACAATTGAAATTAAACGAATATGAACTACGACGGAATAATAGAACTTGAAGGCATGGAGTTCCACGCCTATCACGGCTGCCTAGAGAAAGAGCGCAAGGAAGGCAACACTTTCCTTGTGGATTTTCATGCCGAGACCGAACTGAAAAAGGCGGTAAAGTCAGATGACCTGAGCAAGACCATCGACTATGGGAGGGTCTATGACATTGTGGCAGAGCAGATGGCCATACCTTCCAACCTGCTGGAAAACGTGGCAGGAAGGATTCTGGATGCTATTCGCAAGGAATTCGATGATATTCTTTTTCTAAAAGTCAGAGTTTCGAAGAAGAATCCGCCTGTGAACGGGGCGTGTGCTTGGTCCCGCGTCACAGTGATGTATGGTGAACCAATCTGGAAATTCTAGGATGACGATAGCGTTTCTGACACTCGGCTGCAAGCTGAACTACGCCGAGACTTCGACTTACGAGAGGGGGTTCGTGGCAAACGGTCTCACGGTCGTGCCGTGGGAGGAAAAGGCCGATGTCTATCTCATCAACACTTGCTCGGTCACCGAGAGGGCTGAGAAGAAGTGCAGGAATGTGATCCGCAAGATGCACCGCACCTCGCCTGAGGCAAGGATCATCGTGACAGGCTGTTACGCCGAGCTTCGCAGAGATGATCTTCAAGCCATTGAGGGAGTTGCCCTTGTGTTCGGGGCCAAGGAGAAGTCACAGGTAGTTCCTGAGACCATGAGACTTCTTCTGGAGGTCGCTGAGCCTGTCGAAGCGACTGTTCCAGATGCAATCACGGCCCTTCGACAAGCTCAGGGACCGAAAGCTCGGCAACCGATGAGTGCAGCGGAGTACAAGGAGATCTCGAAGGAGACGATGGCGGCGTTCTCATCGGAGGAAAGGACGAGGTCGTTCCTCAAGGTGCAGGACGGATGCAACAACTTCTGCGCCTACTGCACAGTGCCTTACGCAAGGGGAAATTCAAGGAATATCTCGATTTCGGAAGTGCTGGAGCAAGCCCGAAAGATAGCGGAGTCCGGGTTCAAGGAGATCGTCATCACGGGGGTCAACACCGGGGACTTCGGCAGGACGACAGGCGAAAGCTTCCTCGACCTGCTGAAACGGCTCAACGATGTGGAAGGCATCGAGCGGTACCGGATCTCGTCAATCGAGCCGAACCTCATCACCGAAGACATCATCGACTGGATAGCCTCAGGCACAAAATTCCAGCCACACTTTCATATTCCTTTACAGTCAGGGTCGGACACGATCCTTAAAAGAGTCGGCCGCCGCTACACGACTGAGTTCTTCGCTGACAGGATAGATTACATACGCTCCGTGATGGACCCTCGGCCAGAGGACTCCACGAAACCATTCGTGTTCTTCGGCATAGATGTCATCGCTGGGCTACCCGGAGAGACGGACGAGCTCTTCGAGGAGACATATTCATTCCTCGGAGACCGCATCAGGCCAGCGTTCATCCATGTGTTTCCATATTCCCGCCGCCCTGGCACTGTGGCCGCCGGTTGGAAGGATCAGGTCAAGGATTCTGTGAAGACGGAGTGGGTGGCGAGGCTGGAGTACCTTTGCAGCGAGCTTCATTCGGAATTTGTGGCGAAGAACCGTGGCAGACGCTCGCAGGTGCTGTGGGAATCGGACGTCAAGGACGGGCTGATGGGCGGCTACACCGGCAACTACATTCGCGTTGAAAGGCCTTACGACCCAGAGCTTGTGAATATGGTGGAGGACATCACGATCTGACAGTCGATCCGTGGCGTCAGACACGTTTTTAAACTTACAGACGATCTCAATTTCAGACATTTACAAAAACTATAATTTACGAATATCATGGACAAGGCAAGGCTGACATTCTTGGGCACCGGTACCTCGCAAGGGGTTCCGATTATCGGCTGCAAATGCGATGTGTGCAAATCCCCTGACGCTAAGGACAAGCGGTTCCGCTCATCTGTGTTCGTTGAATATGGCGGGCTGAACATCCTTGTGGACGCTGGGCCGGATTTCAGGATGCAGATGCTTGCCCACGACCTGTGCCATCTGGACGCCATCTTGCTGACACACAACCATAAGGACCACACTGGAGGGCTTGACGATGTGCGCTCTCTAAACTACATAGACCGCCGTGCCGCGGAGATCTACTGCGAGCGGAACGTCCTCGATGACCTTATCAAGGAATATCCATACGTCTTCGCCTTCCCGAAATACCCGGGAGCTCCGGAATGGCACCTCCATGTGATCGACGATAATCCGTTTCTGGTCTATCCGAACGCCAAGGACATGGAACTTGTCTGGGTGCATGATGTCGGCTACCACTACAGGAAGCCTGACGGGACACTGATTCCGACAGGCCGCAAACTGGAGGACATCATCGACAAGGCGGATCCGGCATCGATGGCCACCTCGACCGGAGGGGTAAAGATTGTCCCGATCCGAGGCCTTCATGACAAGTTGCCCGTTCTTGGTTTCCGCTTCGGGGACATCGCATACATCACGGACATGAGTTTCATTCCCGAAAGCGAATTCGAGAAACTGCATAATCTCAAGCACGTGACCCTCAACACGGTAGGCTACAAGAAGCACCATTCGCATTTCAGTCTTGACGAAGCCCTTGAGATAGCTGATCGCATCGGTGCCGAGCACACCTGGTTAACCCACCTGTCGCACACATTCCCTCGTCACAACCAATTCAGCAAAGACCTCGAAGCCCTTTGCCGCGACCGTGGCATCCATTCCATCGTCCGCCCCGCCTACGACGGCCTTGTCATAGAATAGTCACCTGTACATCGGGACATCACCGTTGTCGATGAGATGACGGAGGATGTCAAGATAGTCAGGGGAATAGTTATTCGAGGGGTTGTCGAACTCTGCAACGATATCTTCTAGGGAATATTTCCCGTCCTTTCCATTGATATATTCAATCAACTTCCGCCTCGTCATCTGCTGCATGGTGCGGGCCGGAACGGTTGCTGAGCTTGCCGAAACTACTGAGCTTGCCGAAGCTACGGAGCTAGTTGTAGAAACCGGCCCTTCGGCAGGCTCAGGTACCGGAGTGGAGGCGCGGTGGGCACGGCAGATGTCGCATGTGCCGCAGTCAGTGGTCTCGGTCTGGCCGAAATAGCGGAGGAGGTAGCGGGAACGGCACTCGGTGGTCTCACTGACATATTCAAGCATAGCGGAACTGCGGTTGTGGAAAGCCTCCTTTAGCATCGCATAGCGGGACGGCATCAGGTTAACATTGCCGGGACGGAGCCTGTCATGATGAAGGACAACCACATCCGAGTGGTCCGTCGGCACATAGTTGATGACGTGAGCCAAAGACAAGTGGTAGAGAGACTGACGGAGTTGGGAGACGGTCTGGCCGGCACGGTGGGCGACATATTCCTCGTCAATCTGCTGAAGGAAAGAGAATATGCCCGTGTAGCTCCTCATCAGTGCCTCCAAAGCAGCGGCCTGCCATTGATCCGCCAAATCAATGTCATAAAGCGCCTTACGATCCACATTGATCCGAACTTTCGTCGGGATGTCAACCTCCTCTGAATATGTCAGATGCTCCGTCCGCTCAAGGTATTTGAGCGCATAAAACGCTGGAGCCCGCTGAAGGCCGAAACGCTTGCAGAAATCCTCAATCTTAAACTTCAGCTGGCGTCCAATTCCAGTGTCATAAGGAATTTCGAAGAACACGTGAAGTTTCTGGTAGATGTCCTCGATATATTCAAGTGAAGGGAAAGAGACATCCTCTATCTGCTTCGCCCTCCGCACATCGGCTCCGTTCCAAAGCTGCACAGCGAACGAGCGCTTCCCATCGCGCCCCGCACGCCCGGCCTCCTGAAAGTACGCCTCCGGGCTCTCCGGAAGGTCATAATGCACCACAAAACGCACGTCCGGCTTGTCGATTCCCATGCCGAAGGCGTTCGTGCAGACCATCACGCGGATCGCCCCGCTCTTCCATGCCGCCTGACGCTCCGCCCTTGCCTGCCCGCCAAGTCCAGCGTGGTAGAACGAGGCGGAGGCTCCCTGAGCCTGAAGGAAGGCCGAAAGTTCCTCGCACTTCCGACGATTCCTCGCATAGACTATTCCTGTCCCCTGAACCCCGTTGCAGATGTTCAGAATCTGGGAATACTTATCCTCCACATGCCGCACTATGTAACTAAGGTTAGGCCTCTCGAAACCACTTTTGAGCAACAGCTTCTCCTTGAAGCCGAGACGCTCCATGATGTCCTGTGCAACCGCCTGAGTGGCTGTGGCAGTCAGAGCTATCACCGGTGCGTCAATCCGCTCCCTCAGATCTCCGATTTTAAGGTAGTCAGGTCTGAAATCATAGCCCCACTGTGAGATGCAGTGTGCCTCATCGACAACAATGAAGCTGACATCCATGACATCAATGTAAGACTTAAACAGCTGCGTCCCAAGCCTTTCCGGAGACAGATAGAGAAACTTGTAATCCCCGTAGGTGGCATTGTTCAATGCAAGATCCACCTCACGTCTGTTCATGCCTGCATGGATCGCTAAGGCTCTCACTCCCCTGTCGTTCAGATTTTGGACCTGATCTTTCATTAGAGCAATCAGCGGAGTCACTACCAAAGTGATTCCGTCTTTCATCAGGCCAGGGACCTGAAAACAAATCGACTTGCCACCGCCAGTAGGCATAATGGCCAGCACATCCTTTCCCTCAAGGGCTGCGGTAATAATCTCCTCCTGCATCGGACGGAAGCCATCGTAACCCCAATATTCTTTCAACACTTCTGACGGTGACATATTCATGACTATTGCTAAACCGTTTTATCACAACCTTTTGCGTATTCCGCTGGCAAAATATTTGCAGTGAAGCACGCCGGTGAAAGCAAATGTACGAAATTAATCGCTTACTCATTTGAGTAATGGATAAAAATTCCTTAAATTTGCGGCGCTTTTGAGAGAATAAGTTTAACTTTATAAAACACATTTACTATGCCTAAGATGGATTTAAGCAAGTACGGAATCAAGAATGTGAAGGAAGTCCTTTACAATCCGACTTACGAGGTTCTCTACAATGAGGAGACAAAGCCTGAGCTTGAAGGCTACGAGAAAGGTCAGGTTACTGAGCTCGGTGCGATCAATGTCATGACCGGTATCTACACCGGACGTTCTCCTAAGGACAAGTACATTGTTATGGACAAGAACTCAAAGGACACCGTTTGGTGGAACACTCCAGAGTACCCTAACGACAACCACCCGATGTCTGAGAAAGTTTGGAAGGTAGTTAGGAAGACAGCCCAGCAGGAGCTTTCCGGAAAGAGACTTTTCGTTGTCGATGGCTTCTGCGGAACCCACAAGGACACCCGCATGAAGGTCCGCTTCATCATGGAGGTGGCATGGCAGGCTCACTTCGTGACCAACATGTTCATCCGCCCAAAGAACCAGGAAGAGTTCGATCAGGAGCCTGATTTCGTTGTTTATTGCGCTTCAAAGGCCAAGGTAGCCAACCATGAGGAATTGGGACTGCGCAGCGACACTTGCGTTGCTTTCAACGTGACTAGCAAGGAGCAAGTAATCCTCAACACATGGTACGGAGGTGAGATGAAGAAGGGTATGTTCTCAATGATGAACTATTATCTACCTCTCAAGGGCATCGCATCCATGCACTGCTCTGCAAACACTGACATGAACGGTGAGAACACCGCTATCTTCTTCGGTCTCTCCGGAACTGGCAAGACCACACTTTCCACCGACCCTAAACGTAAGCTCATCGGTGATGACGAGCACGGCTGGGACAACAAGGGTGTGTTCAACTTCGAGGGTGGCTGCTATGCCAAGGTGATCAACCTTGACAAAGAGTCAGAACCGGATATCTACAATGCGATTAGCCGCGATGCCCTTCTTGAGAACGTCACCGTTGACGCGAACGGCAAGATCGACTTCTGCGACAAGAGCGTGACTGAGAACACCCGTGTCTCTTACCCTATCTATCACATCAAGAACATTGTTCGTCCAGAGTCACAGGGGCCTGCGGCAAAGCAGGTCATCTTCCTCTCAGCCGATGCCTTCGGAGTTCTTCCTCCAGTGTCAATCCTTAGCCCTGAGCAGACCAAGTACTACTTCCTCTCAGGCTTCACCGCTAAACTAGCAGGCACAGAGCGCGGAATCACCGAGCCTACCCCTACCTTCTCAGCCTGCTTCGGACAGGCCTTCCTTGAGCTTCACCCTACAAAGTACGCTGAGGAGCTCGTCAAGAAGATGAAGAAGAGCGACGCCAAGGCTTACCTCGTGAACACAGGTTGGAACGGAACCGGGAAGAGAATCTCCATCCGCGACACCCGTGGAATCATTGATGCCATCCTTGATCACAGCATCGATGCGGCTCCAACCAAGACCATTCCTTACTTCAACTTCGTAGTTCCTACAAAGCTTGAAGGGGTTGATCCGCACATCCTAGACCCACGCGACACCTATGCTGATCCTGCGCAGTGGGAGGAGAAGGCGAAGGATCTCGCCGCAAGGTTCATCAAGAACTTCAAGAAGTACGAGTCCCATAGGGCCGGAAAGGCTCTCGTAAAGGCTGGTCCTCAGCTCTAATCGAGACAACTAGTCTTACATGAATATGGCTGGTCAGAATCTTCTGGCCAGCCTATTAAATTTTGTCTCATTGTAGGTCAAACACCAATAAGAGACACAAAATAGAGGCCGCAGATATAATCTGCGGCCTCTTGATAAATTGTCAGCCAAAAGGCTAATAGACTTGGAATTAGGCCTCAGCCACTACAGTAACTTTTACGGTAGCCTTTACAGCCTTGTAGCACTTAACAGTGCCTTCGTACTCACCAACGGTCTTGATCTCACCAAGAGTGATGTTCTTCTTGTCAACCTCAATGCCAGCGGCCTTAAGAGCCTCTTCGATTTGGGCTGTGGTGACAGAACCGTAGATCTTGCCAGACTCGCTAACCTTAACAGAAACTGTGACAGGCGTAGCAGCAATCTTGGCAGCGAGAGCCTCAGCGTCAGCAACGAGTTTAGCCTCCTTGTGAGCCCTCTGGCGCTTTGTCTCCTCAAGCTGCTTAAGAGCGGACTGAGTAGCGGCACAAGCGAATCCCTGAGGGATAAGATAGTTGCGTCCGTAACCTGACTTTACCTCTACCACATCTCCGGCCTCGCCGAGATTGGCAACTTCTTTCTTCAAAATGATCTTCATATCTCGCTCTCCTAATTATTTAAGAAGGTCAGTTACATAAGGAAGCAGAGCAAGGGAACGAGCCCTCTTGACTGCCTGAGCGACTTTCCTCTGGAATTTCAGAGAAGTACCAGTGATACGGCGAGGGAGAATCTTACCCTGCTCGTTGAGGAACTTCTTGAGGAACTCAGCGTCCTTATAGTCAACATACTTGATTCCTGCCTTCTTGAAACGGCAGTACTTCTTCTTCCTAACCTCTACTGTAGGAGGATTGAGATAGCGGATTCCCGCATTTTGAGCGTCATTCTGTGCCATAAATTATTCCTCCTTGATTAAGCGTTTTCCTCTGTTTTCTCTTCAGCGACAACAGGAGCCTCGGCTACTGGTGCCTCTTCAGCCTTAGGAGCGGCAGGCTTGTTTCTGTTCTCCCTTCTCTTAGCAGCATAAGCCTCAGCGTGCTTGTCAAGAGCCACGGTAAGGAACCTGATGATTCTCTCATCACGGAAATACTGGGTCTCAAGAGTCTCGATGAAACTTGGCTCAGCTTTGAACTGAATAAGATAATAGAATCCTGAGGTCTTGTGCTGGATAGGATAAGCCAGCTGACGGAGTCCCCAGTCCTCCTCGTACACTACCTCGCCACCATTGTCAGCGATAAGCTTAGTGTACTTGGCAACCGCTTCCTTCATCTGTTGTTCAGACAAAACGGGAGTTGCGATGAAAACGGTCTCGTACTGTTTTAACATTTGACTTAATTGTTTAATAATAAATAAATTGCAGTCCTTTCGGGGACGTATGCCAACCCAAAAGGACTGCAAATATAGTCAATTATCTCAACTTTCGCAAATTAGCTTCAAATCGAGAACTACTTTTCAGGAATATTCTCAAGCACCGCTACGAGGAACTTCCATGTCTCAGCGACGGAAGCGATGTTCACGCGCTCGTCCGGAGAGTGAGGATAGAGGATGTCCGGTCCGATAGAAACCATCTCCCAGTTAGGATACTTGGCACCCATGATGGCGCACTCAAGTCCTCCATGCGTAGCCGTGATCTTGAGATCCTTTCCGAAGAGTGATTTATAGGTGTCCTCTAGAACCTTGATCATCGGAGTGCCAAGCTTCGGAGCCCAGCCACTGTAAGCTCCAGATGTTGAATATTTTGCACCCGCAAGTTCAAAGACATAACGAATCGAATCCGCGAGGTACATCTTAGCTGCATCAATTGAGCTGCGCGTCAAAGAATGAACTGTCAGATGTCCTTTCTGTGTGCGAACGATGGCCATATTGGTGGAAGTCTCGGTCAATCCAGGAAGAGTGTCACTCATCCTCTGAACTCCGTGAGGGCAGGCCAGAATAGCCTTGACAGCCCTGCCTATTACCACTGGGCTGATGTAACGAGATGCTGGAGCGATCTGTTTCTCGTAGATGAGAATCATGTCTGGATCAGAGTACTGGTACTCGAACTTAGACTCTTCGAACTTTTTCTCCACCAAAGCCTTGACATTGCGAGAATCCGCTGACGGAACGAGAATTTCAGCCTCGGCCTCGAACGGAATGGCGTTGCGGAGAGAACCACCTGTTATAGATGCCACCTTAACGTCATATTCAGAAATCACCGCTTCGAGAAGGCGGCAGAGGATCTTATTAGCATTGCCCCTAAAAAGGGAAATGTCCATTCCGGAATGGCCACCTTTAAGACCTTTGACAGTGATCTTATAGCCAACGAATCCTTCCGGAGTCTTGTAGGTTCTGTAAGCAAAATCAGCAGTGCCGTCAATTCCACCAGCACAACCTGTGCAAAGCTCACCTTCTTCCTCAGAGTCGAGGTTAAGAAGGATGTCACCCTTTAATATTCCAGGCTTCAAGGAATTAGCTCCAGTCATTCCGGTCTCCTCGTCATAGGTGATGAGGGCCTCTAGCGGGCCGTGCTTCAAAGTCTTGTCCTGAAGGACGGAAAGCGCGAGAGCCACACCGATACCGTTATCCGCTCCAAGGGTAGTTCCCTTTGCTGTCACCCAATCCCCTTTTATCTCGGTCTCAATCGGATCAGTAAGGAAGTCATGCTTGGTGTCAGCTGTCTTCTGCGGAACCATGTCCATGTGAGCCTGCATAATCACTCCCTTGCGGTTCTCAAAACCCGGAGTCGCTGGAACAGTGAATATGATGTTACCGGTGTCGTCCTTCTTTACATCGACACCGTGCTCCTTTCCCCAATTCAGAAGATACTCCTGAACCTTGCCTTCATGCTTTGAAGGACGAGGAACTCTTGTAAGGCCATAGAAGTTCTCCCAAACGGCCTTTGGCTGCAAATCTTTAATTGTCATAGCATTATTTTATTAATATGTGAATGATCATTTTCCAAGAGGGAAATAACTTTCCGTACCAAGCTGATAGACAGCGATTCTGTCTTGAAGTAGAGAGGTAACTCCATCAGACAAGCGAACCGTGCAAATGGCTGGAATCCTATAAACAGCCACATTACCCTTAGCTGGGACGGCTTTTCCGGAAGCTTCTCCTACAGGTTGTGGGACAAGTTCCAGAAGATAAGGCTTGCCGGCCATGTTGTCAGGTGGAACTATTCCGTCAGTGTCAGAGACTCTAAATGCAACATAAGTCTGTGACTTTCTTTCTTTTACAGGGACTACATCGCATTTGAGTTTCTGGATCTGGCAATCACTGTAGCCAATAAACATGGACATGTACTCCTTTTCAAGGGCAGCGATTTCTTTCAAAGCAGCGCCCATCGCCTCACCGCTGTAAGTAGCATCGGTGTCACCAGTGACGATCTGAACCCTTTTCTGTCTGAGGTTAAAAATCATGTCAGCGGCTTCTTTAGCCCTCTGTTCCAAGGATTTCTGAACAATCATGTTCTGCTGGACTGCAATCCGATTGAAAGATGCGTCTTCTTTTACGCCTTTAAAAAGGGTAGCTGACTCTGATGTCAGATTGGAGCTTATTCCTTTGTCATTGAAGTCCGCCCCAGACCTTGACGTGAACCTCCATTGGGAGCTCTCACCGAAATTACCATCACTAACAGCAATAAGTCCTTGAGCTGAAAGTGCTAGGAACGACTCCGAGGCCTTATCCGGTGTCACATAGTACCGGAAGTTCTGATCAGCTTCAATGAATGGGGTCATTTTAACCTCATTGATAGTGCAAGTTGTCTGATCAGACTGTCTAGCATCCACACCTAAGTACTTTTGGGCATACTTCGCATAAGGACCTGCGTAAAAATATTCACGAACAGCCTCAACCTCTATCGTAATGGTCGTCTGAGGAAGTGCGTACGAGACGGTTCCCATCGGATCTTGGGCCGAAACCCCGTTTGCTGGCAGCAGAGCAGCTGCAAGGCAGAGCAATGATACTGATTTCTTCATATTCATAAATTTATCATTTCCATCGTTTGTGACTCCAAAGGTAATTCTCTGGATGCCTGTCCAAATCGGCTTGAAGGAGGTTGTAATATTCCTGCATTATCGAATGTGGAGTCATCGTCGAAGCATCCTGACAAATTTTGGTAAAAGTCCACTCATAGTGGCCTCTGGTGACAGGTGTCATACTCATGTAGAACACACTGTAACCTAGTTTATGGGCTATTGAGGCTCCACCGAGCATCGTTCTTGTCGGTTGGTGCATAAAGTCAACGACATCATTGACAGTGGAGTTCTTGTAAGGGCATTGATCGGCTGGTATGATGTAAATCTTCTTGTCCGAGCGGTGTTCAATCGCGTAACGCAAGAGATTCACAGAGCTCACATAGCCGGTGTAGCCCTCCCGAAGAACGGGGGCGCATCTGTTAGAATGCATAATCTCGTCCCACATCTTGCTGCTGAGCGGTTTATAGACAGCAATGATGTCGTTGGCAGTTATCTTGCCGCGTTGGGATTCAGGACGGTAGTCATAGGTTAGGCAGCCTCCGGTCAGTTCCCAATTGCCAAAATGGCTGTTCAGCACGACCACTCCTGGGCTTTCGGCCAAAGCGGCTTCGACAATCCCAAGGTTGGTGTATTCCACAAGGCGCTTCTTGTGAAGCCTTTCTGGATTCCGGCAGCCACCAAACCAAATAGCCTCAGCTAGGACCTCCCCGAAATGCTTGTAAAACGCGTCCGAAATGCATCTTAGATCTTTGTATTTCTTTTCCGGAAAAGATCGTGCAAGGTTGATCATCACGACATCCCGACGGTAATGCATGACATCCCTAAGCAGCCATGAAAAGAATCCAGCCCAAGCATAGTGAAACCCCAGCGGAAGCGCTGAGATCCCTCTTAGAAGCCCTTGCATCAGTTTCGTCAATACCTTCATTTGTCAACAATCTGTCGCATATCAGACAAATATAACATTTATAAATGACAGCGAAAACACAATCCACCGTTTTTTAGTGATATTTTCTGACAAATTGCATCGCTACCGTAATTCTGATGGACTTTGTAAAGGGAATAGTTTATTTGTCCGTCAAAAAGGTGGTTCCACCGGACAAAATTTGTAATTTTGCCTAGCATAACAAATGAGACGTCATGGAATATCTGTCCAAGGAACGCTACGACCAGATTGTAGCGGAACTTAATAACCTTATAAATGTGGAATATCCACGCATCAAGGAAGACCTCTCCGAAGCCCGCGCGCAAGGGGATTTAAGCGAGAACTTTGAATACCGCGCGGCAAGGAGAGCCCAAGGCAAGACCATCAGCAGAATACGCTTCCTTCAGAAAGTTCTTGAATATTCAAGGGTCATCGACACAGCGGCATTGCCAAAGGATCAAGTCTCACTGCTTAGCAAAGTGGAATTTACGAATATTTCGTCGAACGTCAGGATGACCTACACCATTGTGAGCCCGCACGAAATGAACCTTGAGAAAGGCAAAATTTCCTGCAAGTCTCCGATTGGTGCCGCTTTGATGGGCCGGAAAGTCGGTGATGTGGTGGAGGTTCATGCCCCGTCCGGCACATTCCAGGTTAGGATCGAGAGCCTGTCTATCGAACAGTGACAAATTTCCTGTACCGCTCGACTTTATAAGCCTAAAAGAAACAGAGTGAATACCTTACGAGTAAAGCATTCACTCTGTTTTTGCTAGCCAGATTGCTCTCTGCTATTTATTGCTCTTCTTTAATTCTGTCTGCGTAGGTTGACCAGCCTTCTGCGGCTTTGTAGGTCTCTGCGCAGCCTTTCGGGACGTAGATTACGAAGTTGTCAGACGTATCAGCGAAGGTATTGGTGTCTAGCGTTGCAGGAGTGGCTGACAGCATGTGGATTTCAGCCAGTCCCTTGCTGTTATAGAATATGTTCGCCCCCAATTTGCCGACATTTGCTGAGATTGTAATCTTTTTGAGAGCATTCATATTGCTAAATGCATACTGTCCGATTTCTGTAATCGGTGCTCCTGCCAGGTCAATTGAGGTGATGCCACTGTATTCAAATGCAGCGCTACCGATGCTTTCAATATTTGGAAGGCTTATCTCCCCGGCAATCTTTGTACAGTTATTGAACCCAC
This sequence comes from Bacteroidales bacterium UBA755, assembly GCA_002297815.1. Taxonomy (GTDB): domain Bacteria; phylum Bacteroidota; class Bacteroidia; order Bacteroidales; family UBA932; genus Cryptobacteroides. Next base: position 31,193 of record DBKH01000013.1, read on the forward strand.
CATTTCCTATTGTCTTGACTATCTTCAACTGTTCATTGGTTACTTCCAATGCATTGCAGTTTTGGAAGGCATAAATTCCGATGTTTTCCGTGAGGTAGCTAACCATAGGTAAGGTTCTGCAGTCTTTGAACATATAGTCCGAGATTTTGGTAAGATTCTTGAGTGAACCGACACTGGTCAGCTTTCCGCAGCCATCAAACATATTATTGCCAGCGCTTGTGAGATTTCGTAAATCTACGCTTTCCACACCGCAGGAGGCAAACGCGTATGCTTCAGCTGTCAGGAGATTACTTAGGTTTATGCTTTTGAGATTGCTGCAACCGCGAAATGCATAACGAAAAACGTTTTTGAGTTTCGGTGTATCACCGACAGATTCTAGATTAATGGCGCTTTGAAATGCGCTCTGTCCGATGGCTGTGACTGAAGAGAGGTCTATATTTTTAAGCTGTTTGCATTCGTAGAACGCATATGCTTCTATTGTCTCAAGACCATGCGTGCTATAAATTTCAGAGAGGTTGGTTCCTCTAAAACTATTGAAACTTATTGTAGTGATATTAGGAGGAAGTGTTATCTTTCCTATTTTTACTTTATTGTTCCAGAAATTTGGAGTCTTCACCAATCCTGTGAAATGCTGAAATTCATGGAATGATGTAATTTTGGTGCTATTAGGCAATGTACTGCTTATAAAAGATGACATCTGACTATCCGTCACCACAGCCGCCTCACCCATCGTAAGAAAGCCGTCATTATCTGTGTCAAAATTGCTCACCAGCAATTCTCCAAGATTAGTATCCAAAAATGAGATGACATTGAAATCAGTCTTGTCAAGGTTCAGTTTGAGCGTGACTTTGTGGCCGGCTTGGAGATTGCTGCCGTCAATAACCTTGGTCTGTGTGAGGGGCGCACCGTCCTTGGTGTAGGTGATGTCGATCTTGACCTTGGTCCCAGTCAGATCAACAGGAGCGACAACAGCGAGTTTACCCTGCCATTCCGTACTGAGTTCAGCAACTGGGTCACTCACTGAGACGTAGTTATAGGATTCCGTCAAAATCTTGTCAGCCATGATGGTTTTTCCTGTGAAGTGTTTATCTTCGTCAAGGCTAGTCAGCATCACTTTCGTCACGGGACATCCATTAAGTTCCGAGGACTTGAACTGGAAATCAATGTAGGCGCAGTCATGTGTAAATGTCAGCCCTTTTTCAACCAACTCGGCTTTAGTTCCTGAGAATTCAGCGCTCATTTTGCCCCATTTCCCAGTCTGGCCATCCTGCTCTGCGGCAATCTCGATCACTTGGGTGCCATCTGAGGTAGTCTCAAAATAAGGATAATTGGCTGTGAAAGCAATCTGTGTCTCATCTGTCACCTCGACCCCCTCTTTGATAGGCACCGTAATCGTTGCTGACTGTTTCCCGTCAAACTCATCCTTTATCGCGTAGAAAGAACTTCCGTCAACTACGCTATAACCATCCGCGACAAACCCGATTCTGTCACCCTTTGCCCAAAGCACGTTAACTCCGTCAATCGTTGTCTTTGTTGCCTGCGAAACATTCGCGCTGACCTCAATCCCACGAACTTCCTCAGTTTCCTTTCCTTGCTCCTCAAGGTTTTCCTTGCTGCATGCAGCCACTGCCAGAACGGTCAGAGCCGCTGTAAAAAGATGCTTCTTCATATAGTCTTTCAAGATTAAGAAAAGGTTAATACTCAGCGTCTTCGCTATCGCCCCAAGAGCTTTCTTTGAGAGAATTTATACCCCCCCCCACGCTGGTTGCGAAAACATGGCTTGCTTCGATTTCGCAAACCAAAACCTCCGGTGCGGCATAAGCCCGGAGAATACTGTTTTTATTATTCATTGCTTAAAGGTTTAATAAGTTGCAAAACATTTTGTTCGACAAAGTTAGAAAAACCGTTCCGGTTTAGCAAATAAAAACAGACATCCTTTTTAGGGTGTCCTCCGGAAGTATATATTCCATATAAAGCTGGCTGTAGGTAATATCCGAGAAGAAACCCTATCATTGCGCAGATTATCAAAAAATAACTTGCGCAAGTATGCCAAAAATATCATTGTTCCGCAGAAAATCATTTAATAATTTGCGCAAAAGCGGTAAAGAGTCTATCCTTGCTCACAAAATCACTTAAATTTCAGTCAACAGTCAGCTGCACAACACTTGGTGTGGCCTCTCGTTCGAGATGTTATACCTTTACCACCTGAAGCAGACTCTCGGCATTTCCGATGCAGTGAAATGGCTTTTCATCACGGGCGCAATAATACTATATTTTGCTTCCATTGTGGTACTTACTTACCATGACGGGAGCAAAAAATCAGCAAAGTGATTAAGTACGCGAATTTAGCTAGAGTATCAGACGGTTACACTACAGCTCTACAGCTCTACAGCTTTACACCTTGTTCTAAGCTGAGTTTTAATCTCCGTTAGTACCTACAAGTTCTTTTGCATAAAAACAACAGCGGGAACTACAAGACGAGTTCAAGGTCAACGACATCTAGCCATCGGTCGAATTTGCGACCGACTTGTGCGAAGCGTGAGACTTGGCAGAAACCAAGGTCTTTATGCAGATTAATGCTAGGATTGTTGTCTGCTGTGATGCATGCGATGAGGGCGTGGTAGCCTCGGTTGCGGCTTTCCTCAATCAAAGCGACCATCAAAAGTTTACCGATTCCTTGATGACAAAATTCCGGGTCCAGATAGACAGTGATCTCAAGTGTCTTTGAATATGCTTCCCGCTCCTTCCACAGATGGGCGTAGCAATAACCAACGGCCACGCCATCATATTCATAGACAAAGAAAGGAAAGGCAGTGGAGATAGAATTGATGCGGCCACGCATCTCCTCCGTTGTGACTCGTTCTGTCTCGAAGGTGATGGTGGTCGCTGAAATGTATTTATTATAAATGGAAGCGATGCTCTCAGCATCGTCTAACCGCACTGTCCGGATATATCCGTTCATCTACAGGCTTTTGACCCACTCGTCAACTGTCTTCTGGCTGGCACCATTCAAGAGTTTGCCAGTCTTGAAATTGACTTCCGGATATTGCTTTCCGAGCACCTTGAGGGAGTTTTGGATTCCACTGCCACCGGATGTCATAAAAAGAATAACTGTCTTGCCTTTCAGACCGTAAGTCTCGATGAAGGTGTTGATGATCCTCGGAGCACCGTTCCACCAGTTCGGGAAGCCAAGGTAAACCACATCATAGGCGTCCAGATTCTCCTTGGTCTTGATGAATGCCGGACGTGAGGACGGATCAGCGTTCTCCTTGCAGCAGCGGGAATTCTCAACGGTCCAGTCCAGATCCTCAGCGGAATACTCTGTTTCCGGGGTAATCTTGTAAAGTTCACCGTTGGTAGCGGAGGCAATCTTCTTCGCCAAGGATTCTGTTGTTCCAGTGGCGGAGAAATAAGCCACAAGTGTCTTGTTCTCAGTCATATTCTTTTTCTCCTTCTTTTGTCCGCAGGCTGTGACGGTGATAAGTCCCAAGGTCACAACCGCGATGATAAACACTAATTTTTTCATAATTCTATCTGTTTTTGATTATTTTCCACAAGATGCATACTGCTCATCTGTCACAGGCTCAAGCCATTCGTTGCTGCCGACGGTACTCGCTCGGAGTCATCCCTGAGTGTTTCTTGAAAAACCTCACGAAGTGCTGAGGATAGAGGAAGCCGAGCGAAGCCGCCACTTCCTTGACGGAAAGTTCCGGTGAAGCGAGCTGACGCTTGGCATAGCTAAAAAGACGCACGGCAATATATTCCTGAGCGGTCTTGCCTGTCTCGGCTTTGACCATGTCGCCAAAGTAGTTTGGAGACAGGAAAACCTTGTCGGCAAAATACTTGACTGTCGGAAGGCCCTCGGTCTCGGTCTTGCCTGAGGCGATATATTCATCGACAAGATTCTCGAATCGGGCGATGACCCCAAGGTTCAGGTCCTGCCTTGTGACAAACTGCCTTTCGTAGAAGCGGAGGCAATAGTCAAGGATCAGTTCGATGTTCGTTGTCACGAGGCTTTTGGTGTGCCTGTCAATCGGATTCTGAAGTTCCTTTCCGACGATTGCCATGCAGTCCGTGATGATTTTGCGCTCATCCTCGGAGAGATGCAGAGCCTCGTTGGAGGCATAGGAGAAAAAGGTGTAGTCCTTCATCTTGCGCTCCAGAGAAGTTCCGTGCAGGAAGTCCGGGTGGAAAAGGATGCCTTTGGCTCTCTTCGGCACCCCGGCCACTGACTCGTAGCCCACGACCTGATCCGGTGCGATGCTGACAATCGTTTGGCCGTCAAAGTCGTACTTGGTCTTACCATAGTTGATGACACACCCCTTGGTCTCCTTCAGAAACAGTGAATAGAATCCGTTTGTGTGCCGTCCCGGAATGAGTTTGCTGTTGCTCTCATCAAATTCCACGTACGCCACCAGCGGATGCATGGTCTTGAAGCCGTACATGTTATTGTACTCCTCTATCGTCTCTATTCTGTAAATCTCGTCCATAATTGTCCTAACTTTACGGAGCGCAATTTATGCAAAACTTGGACAACTTCCACCACCAGACACAAATGAAATGTAATCTTGGTACTTCTTTCTGTAAGAATGGTATTAAAACAACGTCATCATCTAGCAATTCAACAAGATCAGTGACCGGAAGGCTTTTTACAGAGCAGCCGTGCGGGCGGCAACGGCAGCGGCGGACTGCGCGTAGTCCTCACCGGAAGAGGCGTAAAGAACTCCACGGGAGGAGTTGATTAGGAGACCGCCTTGGGAGTTGGCACCATTTGCGATCACTTCCTCAGCGCTTCCGCCCTGTGCCCCTACACCAGGGACAAGGAAGAAATTGTCCGGACAGAACCGCCTGATTTCCTTCAGTTTGTCAGCCTTAGTGGCTCCTACCACAAACATCATGTTCTCAGGTGTTGAGATCTCCATCATTTTCTCCATCACAACCTGATAGAGAGGTTTTCCGTCTTTCTCAGCTGTCTGGAAATCGGCAGAGGACGGATTGGAGGACAGAGCCACAACGATGGCGTAGCGGCCGGGATATTCAAGGAAAGGAGTTACGGTCTCGCTGCCCATGTACGGTGAAAGAGTAACCGCGTCAAAGTCAAAAGTCTCGAAGAGGGACTTTGCATACATCCTAGCGGTGTTGCCGATGTCTCCCCTCTTGGCGTCCGCGATGATGAATTGCTCAGGATGGTTTGAACGAATATGCTCGACTGTCTTGTCGAGAATTGCCATGCCGTCCACTCCGAGGCATTCATAGAAGGCGAGATTCGGCTTGAAGGCGATGCTATGCGGGGCTGTGGCGTCAATGATGCGCTTGTTAAACTCCAACACAGCCTCATTCACAGTTCTGCCTGCCTTAACGAAATCAGGAATCTTGGCGAAGTCTGTGTCAAGACCGACACAGAGCATCGAACCTTTCTTTTTTATTTGGGAATATAATTCTGCTGTTGTCATGTTCGTTGTTATATTATGTCACTTCAGCAAGCTCAGTGACCGTACGGTTCCGGTCGCTGAGCCTGTCGAAGCGGCCTCTATTCATAATATTCATAAAACTTAGCGATGGATTCCATCCCCGCGAAGAGCTGCCGCAGCAGATAACTCTCGTTCGGAGAATGGATTGTGTCCCTTTCAAGGCCAAATCCCATCAAAAGCGGATCCACGCCAAGGATCTTCTGCATGTCAGCCAGCACAGCGATGCTTCCACCGCCACGGCTCGGAACCGGCTTGACGCCATAGACCTCCTCCATCGCCTTTGAAGCAGCCTGAAACGCTGGTGACGAGATAGGGATAAGGAACCCTTCCCCTCCCTCGCAAGGCTTGACCTCAATGCGGCAATATTTCGGGGCGACCTTCTCTAGATGCTTCTTGAATATCCTCGTGATCTTGGCGCTCTCCTGATTCGGAACAAGACGCATCGAGATCTTGGCGTGAGCCACGGACGGAAGGACCGTCTTGGCACCCTCTCCGGTGTACCCGCCCCAGATTCCGCACACATCCAAACAAGGTCTGATGCCTATCCTCTCAAGCGGTGTGTAGCCTTTCTCGCCACGCAAGGCTCTTACTCCCACAGACTCCTCGAATTCCTTAAGATTGAACGGAGCCCTGGCAAGCTGAGCACGATCTTTCTTAGAAAGCTCCACTACATCATCATAGAATCCAGGAATAGTAACACGTCCATCCTTGTCTATCAATCCAGAAATCAGGTCGCACAGTGTCTGGATAGGATTTGCGACAGCGCCACCATAATGTCCCGAATGCAGATCTTTATCAGGCCCTGTCAGAGTCACCTCAAGATAGGCCAGCCCCCTCATTCCGCAGTTGATGGAAGGCACCTTGTCGGAAATCATCGTTGTGTCAGAGACAAGTATCACATCGGCCCCAAGCCATTTTTTGTGCTCCTTTACCCAATCCGGAAGAGACGGGCTACCGATTTCCTCCTCTCCCTCGAAGATGAACTTCACGTTGTGACGCAACTTACCGCTACGGAGAAGATATTCAAAAGCCTTGATGTGCATGAAAAGCTGCCCCTTGTCATCGTTGGCCCCACGGGCATAAATTGCCTCCTGACCTGTAGGATCCTGCTTGATGACTGGCTCGAACGGATCAGTGTGCCACTTCTCAAGCGGTTCCGGTGGCTGCACGTCGTAGTGACCGTAAACCATCACGGTCTTCCACTCAGGGTTCACGATCTTCTTGCCGAACACCACTGGATTACCTTTGCTCGGATATACACCCGCATCATCAGCCCCTGCCTCTAGAAGTAGTTCCTTCAGCCTCTCAGCGCAACGTACCATGTCCTTCTTGTGATCCTGCTTCGCGCTGATCGATGGAATCCGCAGCAGGGAGAAAAGTTCCTCAAAGAACCGATCTCTGTTTTCTTGAATATATTCCTTCATCTTTTTAATGTTTTGTAATCTTTATAAATAATAGGTGAATATATTCACCATTTGTTGATTTGCGTACCCAACCCTTAGGTTCGCAGAGTTCTCGCTATCTAAGAAGCTGTAATCACAAAAATAGCCAAATCCAAGGAGAATTTCAAGGCGTTGATTTATTTTGCTAATTTTGCGTTTGAAAATTGTACAGAAATGGTTTTTATGGCCCTACTAGCCCTTGCTGGGCTTTGCTACGCCTTGTGGCACATTTGGATAATCCTACCTTTCGCTTCGAAGTGGAAAGTCACCATTGTCGGGATCTTCTTTGCATCGTTCCTTGCCATATTCCTAAATTTCATGCCTTTTCTCGGTGATGTCCCTCTGTGGCTGTCATCCGCAATCTACGAGATTGGAACATCCTCCATATTCATCCTTCTTTATCTTGTGATGGCATTTGCCATTCTGGATCTTGGCAGGTTGGTTCACCTAGTTCCGAAAGTCGGGCTAGTGCGAAACGGACGGACCTCCTTATGCATATTCATTGCTATCACGGGAATATTCCTATTCGGGAATATTCATTACAATCATAAGGTGCGCCAGCCACTTGAGCTTACCACCTCAAAGCACCTTGACAGGGATTTAACAATCGTGATGATCAGCGATTTGCACCTCGGCTATCACAACCGCAGGGCTGATTTTGCAAAATGGGTGGACGCTATCAACGCTGAGAAACCTGACCTTGTACTCATCGCAGGCGACATCGTGGACATTAATGTCCAGCCACTGATAAGGGAGAATGCGGCAGAAGAGTTCCACCGCATCAAAGCTCCAATCTATGCCTGCCTCGGAAACCATGAATATTATTCCGGAATCCTTAACTCCTTGTCTTTCTACAAAAAGGCTGGAATCAACCTACTGAGAGACAGTGTGGCCACATTCGGCTCCATTCGCATCATAGGCCGGGATGACAGGACTAACCTCAATCGCAAAAGTCTTGACAATCTGATGAACGGAACGCCCGACAACCTCTATACTATCCTGCTTGATCACCAACCTTACCACCTTGAAGACGCTGAAAACCATGGGATTGACTTTCAATTCAGCGGGCACACTCACCGTGGACAGATTTGGCCTGCCTCTTGGATAACCGACATCCTCTACGAGGACTCATGGGGAAAGCACCAACGCGGAGCCACACGCTACTACGTCACATCCGGCATCGGCATCTGGGGCGGCAAATTCCGAATCGGCACTAGATCTGAATATGTCGTCGCCACCCTCAGAAGCTTGGAAGGTCATTTCTTATAATGAATATCTTCTTTCTCTCATTGCTATCTTCGGTTAGGGGCACTGCTGCTTGGAGGGCATGGCGGCCTACGCGTTTCGCTCGCCCTATCCGGGTAAAGGGCCACCATGTCCTCCATGCAACGGCTTCCAACGCAAGGTAAATCGCTTCATTTTCATGAAAATTAGTATCACTCACTCTATGGCCAAACGCAACATGTTCAGTGTCAATGAGTGGTGAACAATATATTAATTATCATATAGTTAACCCTTTGCCTTAAGTGTAAAACAGCTAAAGACATGTAGCTAAACTATTTATTAACAACGATTTATAAATCACGCCTACCTTGATTATGACCTCAAGTCAGGGAACAGACTAATAATTGAGAGGTTGAACGACAATTATGCCGCGAAGTGTCGTCGAACACCTCAATTTGTCGGTTTTGAACGACATTATAGTCTAAGAATGTCGTCCATTCTCTCCGGCACTAGAATGTTAACTCGTATCCAGATGCATTGTGGTCCACGTTGCGCTCCGACCGGACACAAAAAAGCATGATTTCTGTTTTTTCCCCGGCCAACAAGGCTTTCGATGGACAAACTGTTGAATCAACCGGTGGCAAGCCTTCAGCAAACGACCTCTTTGGTCGGAAGTGTTGACTTTGACATTGGCGCGAAATAACAAAAATCAGTTAAATAGGCAGAGCCCTTTCTTAAAACGGAGTTTTGGACTTAACCACAGACTTACGTAGCAGACACACATTAGCGGTAGGCGCAAGAAACCATCATATTCCTA
>DBKH01000005.1 GCA_002297815.1 Bacteroidales bacterium UBA755
CCAAGGAGCATGGAGATAATCATGTATATTCCTGACTCTGAAATGGTTTCATTACCTTCGTCATCCATGGTATATTCAGTCACCTTGACATCGGCCTTGACCTCATCCATGATCTGCGAGAGGTTGTCGATGCCGTACTGCTGCACACGGTACTCCTCGACAGCGTCATTGGCCTTGTCAGCGAGCCCAGTGGTAAACTCAACCCCCAGAGGATCTTTTGAATATGTCTGCACGGAGACCGTCTTCTTGGCCGAATCCAAAGGGGACACAACCACCAGGACATCCTTCCCGTACTCCGAAAGACGGGCTTTCACCGAGTCTGGATTCTCAGAGGAATAGTCCGTGAACGTGAGCCTGTCCGTGTCCTGAAGATGGCTCATAACGATGCCGGAACGGTCAACAACAGCGACATCCTGCTTCCTCTCCTTTGTGCCGGCCATGATCACTCCGACCACAATCATAGTGGCCGCGAAAATGATCGGAACAAGAATCGTCGTGACAAGAAATGACTTTTTCTTGACGCGGGTGAGATATTCCCTCGCTATGACTGTCTTTATTATTCTGAAATTCATGACTATGCCTCCTCAGTTACAAGTTTTATGAATATGTCGTTCATCCTCGGAATCAGTTCCTTGAACGAGTTGACAACGATGTCCTGCGCCAGCAGAGCCGAAAGCGCGTCATTTGAGGATACATTCTCCCCAAGCGTCAGCACAGCGGTGTGGCGGCCGGCATTGTCCTCATCGGAAAGGACTTTGAATATTCCCTCGGTATCCTTCACCTTGTCCTCACCGGTGTAGACAAGTTCGATGTTGTTGTTGCCGTACTTGTGGCGGATCTCGTTGACTCCCCCGGTGATCACAAGATGGGACTTGTTGATGAGGGCTATGTTGTCGCAGAGTTCCTCGACAGATTCCATGTTGTGGGTCGAAAGGATGATAGTGGCGCCCTCGTCCTTCAAACGAAGGATCTCCTTGCGGATCAGCTCGGCGTTCACCGGATCGAAACCGGAGAACGGCTCGTCCAGAATCATCAGGGACGGCTTGTGAACCACTGTCGTGATGAACTGGACCTTCTGGGCCATACCCTTGGACAGTTCCTCGACTTTCTTCTTCCACCAATCCTGGATTCCGAAACGCACAAACCACTCCTTCAACGCCTTACGGGCGTCAGCAGCGCTCATGCCCTTCAGCTGGGCCAGATACATGGCCTGGTCTCCGACTTCCATTTTGCGGTAAAGGCCGCGCTCTTCTGGCAGATAGCCTATCTTCTCTACGTCTGACTGGGTTATCGGGCGTCCGTCAAACAAAACTTCTCCTCCGTTGGGAATAGTTATCCGGTTAATAATGCGGATCAATGTCGTCTTTCCGGCTCCGTTAGGGCCGAGCAGACCGAAGATCCCGCCTTTCGGGATGTTCACGCTGACTTTGTCTAGCGCTACTTTCTCTCCGAAATTCTTGCAGATGTCCCTGCACTCGATGATGTTCTCGCTCATAAAGGTTATATAGATAAAATCTTACTGGTCAATTCAACAAGCAATTCCCCCGGTGTGGCCTCCCCGGCATCTCCGCCTTTGCCTTTGTAGTCATATTCACATAGAAGGGAGATCACTTCCATCGCCTTGCGGACCGGGTAGTTGGCCACCGCGGTGTCATATTCCTTCCAAAAGTAGGGGTTTACGCCTTGCAGCGCTGCAGCGACGGCGGTTTTGTCTGGGAAACGGCTCTTCTCCTTCAAAGCCGCGTATTTAAGGATTCTGGCAAAATGGGTGTACAGTGCGCTTACAGCCATCGGCATGGCGAATTTTGCGGACTCCCCTATCCTAGCGGCTATTTTCAAGGCCCTTGGGCTATTCTTCGCGGATAGTTCCTTGGTCAACTCAAACACGCTGAATTCCCGACTGATGCCCACATTCCGTTCAATGTCAGAGACTGTGATCTGTTTCGTTCCCTCGGGCAGGTTTTTCAGCATCTTGTCGGTCTCTACTGCTATCCGTCCCAGATTTGTGCCTGCTGATTCTGCCAACAAAGCCGCAGCCTCTGGATCAATGGTCAGTCCCCTGCCGGAGAAATACTGTGCGATCCACGATGGCATCTCGTAGTCCCTCAGCGCGTTGGACTCGACAACAATCCCGTTTTTGGAAGCCTGCTTGTACAAAGCCTTGCGCTTGTCCGCTGAGGCTCCACGCATCAGAAGCACAAGAACCGTGGAATCCAAAGGCCTCTCGCAATAGACCGAGAGTTTCTCCAAATCCCGCATCGCCTGAGCGTCCTTCACGACAACCAACTGCCTTTCGGCCATCATCGGAAAGCGTCTCGCGGCAGTGATGACCGTGTCCGCATCCACGTCCGAGCCATAGCAGATCGTCTCGTTGAAATCCCTCGAAGCCTCGTCAAGAGCATTCTCAACGACTGCGTCGCAAACCATGTCTGTATAGTACGGTTCGTCCCCCATCAGAAGATAGACGGGGGCGAACTGCCCTGACTTGACAGCAGCGATTATCTCACGGCACTGACTGCCGACATTGACTGTTCCCTTAGCCATTCAAGGCCGCGTTAGTATTTGAAATCAACTGTTTTGCGAATATCCTCGGACGAAGCTCCCACAAGAATCCTATAGTTGCCTTTCTCAGCCACCCAATCGTGCTTCTGGGCATCGAAATAGCTGATGGCCGCCTTGTCCAAGGTGACTTGCACCTCACCGGACTTACCAGGCTCAAGGAATATCTTGCCGAAGCCTTTGAGTTCCTTTACCGGACGCTCGACAGAGCTTTCAGGAGCACTGACATAGACCTGAACGATCTCCGCACCAGCCACAGAGCCTGTGTTCTTCACAGGAACGGTGACTGTCAGCCCCTTGTCAATCGAGCCGGATGTCTTAGGGTCGCCATATTCAAATGTTGTGTAGCTAAGTCCGTAGCCGAACGGGAATGTCGGCTTGATGGCACTATGCTCGAACCAGCGGTAACCCACGAATATTCCCTCTGTGTAGGTCTCATCGTAGATGGTCTTGTCCTGGATTCCCATCTTGACTGTCTCCTTACGAGGGATTCCAGGGTACTGAATCTCGCTCTGAACCGGATAGTCCGCCAAAGTTGCTCCTATCGTGAACGGTAGTTTTCCGGAAGGAGTGACATCTCCAGAAAGCACATCGGCAAGAGAGTGTCCTGCCTCGCTTCCAAGGTACCAGTCCTGAACTATCGCAGGCACCTTGCTGACCCACGGCATCGCCACTGCGTTTCCTGAGATATTCACAACTACTAGTTTCTGATTAGCAGCAGCAAGAGCCTCAATGACAGTGTCCTGTGAATATGGCAGTTCGTAGCTTTCCCTGTCTTCGCCCTCGGCATCCTGGTGTTCACTCTTGTTAAGGCCTCCTATAAAGATCACATAGTCAGCATCTTTGGCAGCGGCCACCGCGTCAGCGATCAGTTTTTCAGCCGAACGGCTCTCGCTGAGGTCCTGACCTGTTGTGACACCGTTGTACTGACCACCGATGTCTCCGACATAGCCGCGCTCATAGACAACTTCCGCGTCAGCGAATCTTTCCTGAATGCCCTCCAATGGAGAGACCTCATTCTTAACTTTGAGCGAAGAACTTCCGCCACCAACAGTCATCATCTTGACAGCGTTCTCGCCAACCACAAGAATCTTTTTCGCATTCTTAATCGGAAGAATGCCACCATCGTTCTTGAGAAGAACAATGGATTCAGCGCCAATCTTTCTTGCAGCAGCAATGTGCTCTGGGCTGACGAACGAACCGTAAGGACGATTCTTGTCCATAACTGTCCTGAACATAAGCTTGAGCACTCTGCGCGCCTTGTTGTCAAGTACATCAGTAGAGTATTTACCCTCTTGAAGACCTTTAAGGTAAGGTCCGGAAAGGTAGTAGTTGGCATAGGCGTTGGAAGCAGACCAGCTAAGTCCGTTGGTAAAAGTTCCGAACTCCATGTCCAATCCGTTGTTCACAGCCTGATCAGTGTCATGCGTTCCGCCCCAATCGCTGATGACAACACCGTCAAATCCCCACTCACCCTTAAGGATGTCATTCAGGGTGTACTGATTCTGGCAGCACCACTGGTTCTTGTAGAGGTTGTAAGCTCCCATGATTGCCCAAGCCTTTCCTTCAGTGACCGCGGCCTTGAACGCTGGAAGATAGATCTCGTAGAGAGTCCTGTCATCGACTGTCACATTGGTCGTGAAGCGGTTATGTTCCTGACTGTTCAGCGCAAAATGCTTCACGCAGGCAGCCACACCGTTGCTCTGCACCCCTTGGACGTACGGAACGACCATGCGCCCTGAGAGGTAAGGGTCCTCGCCCATATATTCAAAACTTCTTCCATTGAGAGGTGTTCTGCAAATGTTCACTCCCGGTCCGAGGAGTACGTCTTTCTTGCGGTAACGGGCCTCCTCACCGATGCTCTTGCCGTAAAGGGCCGACATCTCCGTGTTCCATGTAGCAGCCAAGGCCGTCAAAGCCGGGAAGGCCGTACATGAGTCGTTCGTCCACCCGGCCTGGCTCCATTTGTCCCAAAGTACCTCAGGACGGATTCCATGAGGGCCGTCCGATGTCCAAATCTCAGGGATGCCAAGACGAGGCACTCCTGCTGAGCTGAACTTTGACTGGGCGTGAAGGATTGCCACCTTCTCCTCGGTCGTCATTCTTGCGAGAGCATCCTCTACCCTCTCGTCAATTGACCGTGTCTCATCAAGAAAGACAGGCCCGCCAACCTGAGCGGCCTGTCTTCCTACACCTTTCTGCTGACTGCATGCGGTGACAATGCCAGCCGCTGCTATCAGACTTAAAATCAGTTTCAATTTCATTTTATTATGCATCGAATTTCTTTTCTTTTGTCCTTATGATCTTCTCTTTCATCAGATCGACGGCTGCACTCACGGCATCCTCAAACGAAGTCGAATTTCTCTCAATGACAAGATCCTGACCATAAGCCCTAGTCTGAATCCTGACATTTTTGTTGTCCGGCTCCTTGAGCAAAGATAAAGTCACCTCCATTCCGTCAAGATGGTCGCTGAATCTGGAAAGTTTCGAGACCTTCTTCTCTACATAGTCGAGCAGTTTCTGATCCGCGTCGAACTTCAGGGATTTTACTCTAATCTCCATTTTTACCTCCGCTTTTTGCCCTTGGATGGGCGTTAACATAAACTTTTTTCAGTTTCTCGATGGTGTTGTGCGTATAGACCTGCGTCGCAGCGAGCGAGGAGTGTCCAAGAAGCTCCTTTATCGAGTTAAGATCCGTTCCCTCGTCCAAAAGTTCAGTGGCCAAGGAATGCCTCAACACATGTGGAGACTTTCTCCCAGTGATGCTTCCAATCCGCCCAAGCGCTCGCTTGACAGCCCTGTCAATGAAAACCGGATAGAGTTTCAGACCCATGCCGGTGACCGCCAGAGGCTCGCTTGCCGTCCTAACGCGACCAACCATCGTTTCAACCGATTGTAAATATAATGAAATTTCTTTACATAGCGAAGGAACTAGCGGAATTTCTCTCACTTTGTCTCCTTTTCCACTGACGGTCATCGTCCGCCGCGAAAAATCCACATCACCGATCCTTAGCCCGATCAATTCGGCCCGACGCATCCCGGTACTGTAAAGCAGCGACACGATGAGCCTCTCCAATCTTCTTGAATATGCTTCCTCGGAGGCCTTGTCCGCTCCCGTGATCAGCGCCAGGTTCTCCTCGGATGCATCACATTCCGTCCCTGCAAAATATTCATTCATCGACTCTTCTCTGTAGAAGACAGGCAGCCTCTTTTCGGATTTCGGTTTCGCCACAGTCCGCACCGGGTTGGCAGTAAGTTTTTTCTCTTTCATCAAGAATCTGCAAAACCCCGACAGTACTGAAAGATGAAGAGCCACCGTTCTAGGGCTATCACCTTTATTTTCCATAAGGAATACTTCGTAACTTCTGAGAGTCTGACGATTGAGCGATTCAAGCAACGCCCCGTCGGTCTTCGCCTCCGAGAAATCAGCAAAATCCCTCAACGCATCCGAATATATCGCCTGCGTCCTAGCCGAATATCTCCGGATGTCCCTGATGTAAGAAACATATTCTTCTACCAACCCCATGAGTCCTAATATTCATCAAAAGTGACCGCGCCTACTTTTTCTGGCGTCATTCCGCCCTTTATTTATGCCAAAGAATTCCCAGTCTGATCATTTAACTTTTATCCCTGACGCTTCGGCCAGCCTCTCGACCGGCTTGTTGCACCATTGGGCGATGACTCCGACAAGAAGGGCAGCAGCGAGGGTTCCTTCGCGGACACCGTGGATTCTTCCGTCAAGCCAGATGAGCGATGCGATGCAGGCCAGAGCCACAAGCGACACGTCCACAGCGACTTTAGTGATGTCAAAACGGGTCTTGAACGCCTTGCAGATGGCTAGAACCAATCCCTCGCCCGCCAGTGTCACGACTCCGGCCACAACTTCGAACGCGACCCCAATTCCAACAAGCACAATGCCGACAAAGCACCACACAACCTGCATAAGGTAGTTAGGGCAAGGCACATCCGCTATACACCAGCAGGCAAAATCCGTCATGTACCCGAAGACAAAGGCCACCGGGAGCTGCATCAGCTGAACCCAATCATAATCCTTCCGAAGAAGCGCCATCTGAATCAGAATGAATATGCAGTGCATCACGATCGTAGCCTCCCCCACCGTCAACGGGCACAGCATGCTAGCCACATAAGGCGGACACGAGATCGGCGAGGTTCCAAGATCCGCCAGAATCGAAAAAGCCACCCCGAACGCCACAATCAGCAGCCCGACACAAAGCATCACATATCTCTTGAGTATTTCCATAACATTTTAAAGTCAAAAGATTACAAATTTACGAATATTATAAGAATCGCAAACTTTTGGGCGCACCGCCTTGTTGAACATACTAGTTCACAAGATGTTTTACCAGATCGTTCATTAACCTGTCCATCAGCTATTTCGCCATCTATTTTCCTAACCGGCAACCAAAGCGTCCGTACGTCAGGATGGTGTCTCCACGCACCAACGCCGCCAATAGAAGCGTCCGTGCGCCAGAGCTATGCCTCCACGCACGAGGGCAAGCAGGTAATTATGCTTTGCCGAGACAGGAAGGGCAGACTCCCTTGATGAGAACCTGGCACTCTTCCTGACGGTAACCGGCTGGAAGGTCATAATCATACACAGGAGTTTCTTTCAGACAGGTGATCGAATGACATACCGTACAATAGAAATGGACGTGGGAATGATGCTCTTCCTCTGTGTTCAAGGCATATTCCACAATGGTCTTGTCTACAACGATGCGGTGAACGATGCCTGCGTCACAAAGAGTCTGCACCGTCCTGTAGAATGTAATCCTATCATAGATTTCCCCCATTTCCTCCTTGATTTCATCCTCCTTAAGAGGGACAAGGTGATTCTGAAGGATGTTTATGACCGCAATCCGCTGGGCGCTTTTCTTAAGGCCGCTTCTTTTAAGAATATCGGTAGCATTCATTTCAGTTTCAAAATATTCGCAAATTTACAGCAAATAAATCATTTTATAAAATTTCTCAATTAAATAATTTGCAACATTGTTGCATTTTACATAAACAATCACTAATTTCGCTGCCGAAAAGATGAGAAAGACAAAAATCATAACCGCTTTGGTTCTCCTGCTGGCAATGATGCCGGTGAGCATCGTGAAGGTAGCACACTTCCACGAGCTTGAGGTGGCTATGGAATCTCATCAGGACATTCCGGAGCATTCGAACAGCGGGCACTGTGAGGACACCTGCCCTATCTGTCACTTCGTAGCGACTCCTTTTGTCGGCACGCCAGCACTGCGCCTGGATGTCATCTGCACTCTGATTTTCGAGGAGCCGGAAATCGAGCTGCGGACCGGAATCAGACCGGCCGAGACACTTGCGCATTCGCTTCGCGCTCCACCTGTGATCTTTTCGTGAATCCGCCTTGGCTTGTCTGCCAGGAGTAAGTGACATATCCAAGCTATTCTTAGGAATTACTAAAGTCAAACAAATTTTGGTTTTAGTGTTCTATGCCCCCAATAATCATCAGGCAACAGCCCTAAGAAATAGTCAATCAGAACAATAGAAAAGATCAAGATGAAAAGGAATACAGCGGTTTCCGCTCTTCCACTCCTCATCCTGCTTTGCCTCGCATCCGGAAAATTGAATGCGGAAGTTTACGGCACGCCAATAAAAGAAACAGAGCCACCGGACACAATCAAACGCGTGGCCGCGGCCGACACTGTCAGATCAAGAAAAGGCGGGACTTTGGACGAGGCGGTGGTGACAGGATTCAGCAGCGAGAAGGAAGTACAGATGCGTTCCTCCCTAAGCACTGTAAAAGCGGACAGGAAATACATTGAGGAAAACTTCGGGGGCTCGCTTATGCAGAGCCTGTCAAGGATTCCCGGCGTCAAAGCCTCGGTGATCGGCTCCGGAGAATCCAAGCCCATCATAAGAGGCCTGGGTGCGAACAGGATACTCGTGGCCGAGAACGGAATCAAGCACGAGGGGCAGCAATGGGGAGACGACCACGGACTTGAGACCGATCAGTTCGGTGTTGAGAGCGTGGAGGTTGTCAAAGGGCCGGCGGCACTCGCCTACGGCTCGGACGCTATCGGTGGGATGATCAACCTCAAGAGCGGCATCATTCCGTCCAAGCGTTTCGGGGGAAGTGTCAACTTGTTCGCCCGAAGCAATAACGAGTCAATCGGAGCGACAGGGAAAATCAGTGGCGGCAATGGGAGATTTTGGTATAAAGCTAACGGAACGTTTATAAACTATGCTGATTACAAGGTTCCGGCTGACAGCATCCAGTACTATTCCTACTACATAAAGCTGCACAACAGTCGCCTCCGCAACACATCGGGCAGGGAGGCGGACGGCAGCCTGGCTATTGGATACGAGGGTGATGACTGGAGGACATCCCTGCGGATAAGCAACGTGAACACTAAGAGCGGATTCTTCGCTGACGCGCACGGACTTGAGGTGCGGATGTCAGACATTGACTACGATGCATCAAGACGAGACATAGACTTGCCATACCACTCTGTGAGCCACATCTTTGTGTCAAACCATACCGAATGGAGATGGAATCGGGGGACGTTGGCGGCAGACCTTGGGTGGCAGAACAACCGGCAGAGGGAATATTCAGAACCAGTCTCACACGGTTATATGCCCACTCCCCCTGACGCCCTTGAACGGAGCTTCAGAAAGAACACCTTCACCTCCGCCGTCAATGTCCGCCAGGCTTTCGGGACGAGCACACTGAATATGGGAGCAAACGCGGAGTGCCAGGTCAACCGTAAAGGAGGCTGGGGGTTCATCCTTCCTGATTTCGAGCGGAAAGCATTCGGAGCGTACGTGACCGACCGCACCGTGGTCAACGAGAATCTCATCCTGAGCGGTGGCATAAGGTACGACTATGGCGACGTTAACATCCATAGCTACAAAGACTGGTTCAAGACACCTACAGCGGACGGTGACTCAGTCTATATGGAACGCTCGTCGGATTTCAGCAAAAGATTCAGCAGCATAACTTGGTCAGCAGGTGTTAACGGCCGCATAGGTGATTTCGCCCTCAAGGCGAACATAGGCAAGAGTTTCCGGATGCCGATAGCCAAGGAACTCGGAATGGACGGAGTGAACTACAGCATTTTCCGCTACGAGCAAGGCAATGCCGGTCTGAGACCGGAGGAATCCTATCAGATAGACGCGGGAGTTGTCTTCGAACGTGGTCCGGTGGAGGCTTCCTTCACCCCTTATGCGAATTACTTTCCCAACTACATCTACCTCAATCCGACATCCGATTATAAAGAGGGGCTACAATTATATTACTACACGCAAAGCCGCGTCTTCCGCTGGGGTTTCGAGGCATCGCTCAAATGGCGGTTCCTCCGCGACTTTGAGTTTGACGCAGACGGTGAGTACCTCTATTCACGGCAACTCAGCGGTGAGAAGAAAGGATATTCACTGCCGATGTCCCCTCCGTGGTCCGCTTCCGCCAGACTGCGATACAATCTTCCGGCAGAGGATGAGACCAAAGGAGGGTTCGCGGCCATTGAATATGTTGTCGTGGGAAGCCAGAATGAGGTCGTGCCTCCTGAAGAACCGACTCCGGGGCACCAGATCATAAACCTCTCCGCAGGAAAATCATTCCCGCTTGGCAAAGACCAGCTTCGCATCACGCTCCGCTGCGACAATCTCCTCGGAGTCAGGTACTACGACCACACCAGCTACTACCGCCTGATCGGAGTGCCCGCCCCCGGCCGCGACATCACGCTGATGGCTGTCTGGAACTTTTAATGGCATCTATACAATAATACAACAAGCAAAAACATCCTCCTGACTGCAGGAGGAGTTGCAAAACTTTAAAATCATGAGACACAAAATCAATCTAATGACAATGTGCTTCTGTATAATCTCATCGTTCACCACGCTTATAGTGGCCGAAAGTTGCACAGGAGAAGACACGAAGGCTAAAGACCTGGAGAAGCCGGAGATTGTGGACGGGGAGGTTCCGTCACCGATTGACTGCGAGGTGTATCACATAGGGGATGAGATTCCGTTCCGTTACACATTCACGGACAACGGTGAGCTCGGAAACTTCAACTTGGAGATCCACCACAACTTCGACCACCACACTCACTCCACTTCCGCAGGCGACTGTCCTCTCGACCCCAAGAAGGATCCCGTCAACCCCTGGGTGTACAATCAGGATTTCGCCATCCCGGACGGGCAGAAATCGTACAACGCCAAGGTGGACATACCCATCCCGGAAGGCATCGACACAGGCGACTATCATTTTATGGTACGGCTGACCGACAAAGCAGGTTGGCAACAACTGAAGGCGATCAGCATCAAGATAAGAGCAAAAGAGTAATATTCAAAACAATTAAAAATCAATTTATTATGCGACTGATTAAATCTATTTCAGCAGCCACGATGCTGCTTGTAGCATTCTCGTTTGGGTTCACTTCCTGTGACAAAAACAATCACACCCCCGACGAGCCTCAGGAGAACATCTCCGTGGAGGAACTTAAACTTGGGGAAAAGGATATTCCCGACAGCGGCATTGCCTTCGCCTATGGACACCTCTCCATACAGGCCAAAATCAAAGTACTTGAAGGAACAATCGCTTCAATAAAAATGACAGCACAGCAGGAAGACGGAGGGCAGGGCAAGTTCGATGAGACTGAACTGATCTCAGGTTATGACAAGGAGACGGGGGAACTGAAAGCGTTGATTCCCACCGATGACTATGAGCAGCTTCCGATGGACCAGCCAGTGGGGCAATACAAAATGAACCTCGTGATAACACTGGACAACGGTGAGTCAAAAGCAGTCACCGGACAGTTCCAGATAAGCGACAAGCCTTTTCTTGAGAACTTCGAGATGGGCAGCGGACACGGTGCGGAAGAGGTGAACAACCACACGGGAAGCCTTAAGACCGGGGATCTGCACGTGGAGGCCGATGTCTACTGCGTGATGAACCAGTTGAAGAGGATCACAGTCTTGATTACCTCCAAAGACGGCAAAACTGAAGTGGTGAACCAGACTTGGGACAAGTCACCCTACGCAGGCACGCGCAACACCACCTTCCACGAGCATCCGAAATTCCCGGAGGGCACCAAGCCGGGCGAATATCTCTTCAAGTTCACAGCTGAAGACAAGGAAGGCAACACCTGCACCAGAGAGTACAATCTTACTTTGGTAAATGGATAACGGATTAGATCCGTTCCATAAAAACAATCACAATAAATAGTTATTTCTGAATAGATCACTGTAAAAATCGCAAATTTTTATGTAAGTTTGCGGCCATGGTTAGTAGTATTTTCAGACATCGCACGATATTCGTGCTGGCTGCGATGTTTTGCAGCATTATTTCCTCCGCAAGGCCATCCGCCCGTACATCGGTCGCTGTGGTCACTGATTCTCTCACTTACTCTCACGCCTCTGCTGCCATAGAGGAGTACCTTTCAAGCATGCAGCTTGACGGCAAACGAGGCATTCTGCTCATAGACAGATGGGGCGTTCCTGACTCTCTGCGAGCGGCATTGAAGAACCTCTACGAAAACGAGTCTTTGGAAGGGGCGGTGCTTGTGGGAGATATTCCCGTTCCTATGATAAGGGATGCGCAGCACCTGAGTTCAGCGTTCAAAATGAATCAACAACGCGACTGGAAGAGTTCTAGTGTGCCATCGGATCGATTCTATGACGATTTCAACTTGGAGTTCCGCTTTCTAAAGAGAGACGCTGACAAGCCAGAACTCTTCTACTATTCCTTGAGCGAGGATTCACCGCAGAGGATCCGTTCCGCCATCTACACATCCAGAATCAAGCCCGCTGACAAGGACAATAAATATGAGCTCATTGACGCTTTCTTGAAGAAAGCTGTAAAAGCCAAGAAAGATGCCGCAGCCATCAATCATGTCCTATTCTTCGCTGGGCACGGTTACAATTCTGAATCAATGGTAGCCAGAATGGCTGAGTACAAGGCTCTTCACGAGCAGTTCCCTACTATTGAAAGTAATGGTGGGAAGGTGGATTT
>DBKH01000004.1:0-1228 GCA_002297815.1 Bacteroidales bacterium UBA755
AAAAAATCAAAAGCCCTGATAAAGAAACCCTTACCAGGGCTTGATAATGTCAGAGATTTCACCTAAATTAGTGTTGCAAAAATCAAAAAAAGATGCTCACTGACATGGCGAAGATACAACTAAAATCTGACAACATCAACCCTTTCGGGGGACTTTTCTCGATTTTCAGCATGTTCAACCGCAGCGGGCTGCGTTCTGTGATTGATGGGCACCTTGGTAAACGAGGGGCCACCAAGGCGGCATTCACGCACGGAGACGTGTTCGCATCACTGTTCGGCAGCTACCTTTGCGGTGGAGACTGCATCGAGGACGTGATGGACATCAAGCCGTTCTGGGACAACCGGGAGGATATCCGCGTATGCTCCTCGGACGTCATACTGCGGACGCTGCGGGGCCTCTCAGAGGACAGCGTCCACTATGAGAGCGGTCAGGGGAAGTCCTATGCCTTCAACGTGAACGAGAGGATGAACATTCTGCTGCTGAAGTGCCTTGCCGCCACAGGCCAGCTCAATCCCGGGAACTGCGTCGACCTTGACTTTGACCACCAGTTCATAGCCGCTGACAAGAAAGACGCGAAGTATTCCTACAAGAAGGCGGGCGGCTACTTCCCGGGCGTGGCCTCCATAGGCGGCGTCATCGCCGGGGTCGAGAACCGTGACGGCAACGCCAACGTCAGGTTCCACCAGGCTGACACGCTCGAACGGCTGTTCAACCGTCTGGAGAAACATGCGCATGTCGTGGTCCGGAACTTCCGCGCTGACTGCGGTTCCTTCTCCGAGGAGATCATCGTTGTCGTGTCATCCCATTGCGAACACTTCTATATCCGCGCAAGCAACTGCCAGTCAAGATATGCCGAGTTCATGGAGCATGAGGACTGGACGGAGGCCGAAATAGGCGGCCAGAAGTGCGGTGTCACCTCCCTCAGGTTCGACACCATGCTGTCAGACATGAACCTAAGGCTTGTGGTACAGCGCACACCCGTTACCGATGAAGATCCGGACGCGGAGCCGGAAGGCATCTTCGGAACCGAATACATATACCGCTGCATCGTCACGAACGACTGGGAAAGCTCCGAACGCGACATCATCACGTACTACAACCGGCGGGGCGCAAGCGAGCGCAACTTCGACTGCCAGAACAACGACTTCGGCTGGGCGCACATGCCTTTCTCCTTCCTGAAGGAGAACACCGTGTTCCTCATCGCCACTGCCATCCTCAAGAACTTCTA
>DBKH01000004.1:1380-2955 GCA_002297815.1 Bacteroidales bacterium UBA755
CGGATCTATCTTGAACTTGTCTGCTGAGGCGGCCGAACACGAAAACGGCCAATAAAAAATGCCGCCCGGAACCTCACGGGCGTGGCCGCCGCATTGGAGACTCCGGAAAAATCCGTCGTCCGCGCTGCATCACGCGGTCTTCTTGCGCCCGGCAGGACTTGCGGAAGAGACGCAACCCGGTTCGATGTGCGCGAGGGCGGCATCAACCGGAGGGCTCAAATGAAATGGCGCTGCTTTCTGCGGAATTAAGGCAAATCAAAACAGCTTCTAAATTATAATGCTATCTTGGAAATTAACGATGGAGTTTTTGAATCTGCGACAGATGATGCTTCATTCTTAATCAATTGTGATGATGACAGCAAAGGAACAATCACAATGAATATCAAAGGTGGTATTTTCGTAGGCTTCAATCCTGCCGATAACACAGCTGATGGTGCTGTTACCAACTATGTCGCCGCTGGCTACAAGTCCACTCAGACAACCTACAACGGCAAGACCGCTTGGGTGGTTACCAAAGAGTAAGCTATCGTTCTTTATACTCTGATTTCAGAGTACACTAACAATTGAGGCTGTTCCCGAAAAGGAATGGCCTCTATTGTTATTATGAAGTTGGTAAGAAGGTAAGCATCCGAACCTATGCTTTTCAAACCACGAGCACAGAGATGTGCTTCTGACAGCTGTCAGAGGCAGGTCGTTGTGGCTGACCCCCTTGTTGGGGAATAGGGTCATGCACACGGATCTGCCTCTCAACCCACCCAAAGGCATCCTCCCGTGCCTGTGGGTCGCAAACAGCCGGTCTCGATAGGCTCAGTGACCTAAGGTCTAGCCGAAGTGTCGGTATATTTTTTACATGATTTCATTGTCATATGGTCACTTCGATAGGCTCTGTGACAAGCAGCTGTATTGACCGTTAAGCGCAGAAGTCTGAAATGGCAGCCTGGAGCTGCAGGAAAACCTTTGAGATAAGGTAGCCGTCGGCGACCGCATGGTTCATCCGGACGGTAACGGGCATCATCTTCCGGCCGTTCTCTTCGCGGAATTTTCCCCAGTTGACAATTGGCTGATAGTACAGATAACCATCCGGAAGTTCCACGTTCAGAGAATCGTAGGAGATCCACGGAATGAACGAGGCATCGAACCAGTTTGGATGGTTTGCAGGATCGAAATGGAACTCCGGGTGGGATTTGGCATATTCAATGTTCTTCTGACATGCAGCATAGAAGGTGGAATATTCATCATGATATTCAGTGTACACCGGTGTGCAAGTCTCGGTGGCCTCGTTGAAGACGTATTGACACGGGTTGATGCTGTCGTAGATGACGACTTCGTCGCTTTGCCAAAGGTACGCCATCCGGTAATCCTCCCGCGAGTTCATCACCTTCGAGAGCAAGTAGAGAAAGTTGATGTAGAACTTCGTGTCCGTCCTTTTGGAATATTCATAAAGTTCGGTGACATCGATTCTGTCCGTGATGGACACGGAGCATCTCGCCACCTTGGTGAAACGTTCGTAAACTCCCTTTCTGTAGTAGGAATCAAGGTCCAATTTTTTGTATGTGCTCATAATCATTCTGTTTT
>DBKH01000004.1:2984-4190 GCA_002297815.1 Bacteroidales bacterium UBA755
AAACATCTCCTTTATGATGGACAATTAATGATGCTATGTGCTGTCCTATGAATATCTTGCCTTAAGTCATTGTGGACAATTCCATCTGATGATCCATGTCTCTGGTCTCATAACTTGCTTGCAACATCCCGTGCGTGGTGGAGATTCATTCGCTCACGACGCGGATGCTTCGGGGGCTTCCGTGAGTAGAACCTGCCTATTTACTCACGACCGTTCGTCCCTTGTACTTCTGTGACTCAATCATTGGTTTTCACGCACGGATAAAGGACGTTATTTATAATCCGACTCTGCCCAGAGGCTCCATGGCTTTGCCGGGGCGTAATATTCATTGATGCCGAAGTCGATGCCTGCCTTGTGGGCCTGGCTTAGTTGGAAGCGGCGAGGAATGCGGTACATTCTGCCGTCTTTGATGAAGTAGGCACCGGTCTGATGGAAACGGAACGCGACACCTTTGGCGATGCATTGCGAGCGCAGGTCCAGGATCCAGTCGTAGTCACAGGGTCTTGCCCCGACACCTGACTCACCGCTGACGCAGACTTCCTCGATGCCGCTGTCAAGCCACGGGGAAACATCCATCCGTTCCAGCATCGGAGCCACCACGATGGACTTGTGCCTGATTGGCAGTGATTTGAATATGGGCAGCCGGTAGTCGGCCATGGCCTGGTTTTCAACCGTGCAGCCGACGATGACGTTGTCGTACCCATCGCCCCAGTCCGGAGGAAGGCACTCCGCAAGCCTGTCTATTCTCTTTGTAAAGAAATAGAACATGCAGTCGTTCCTGAGCTTCATCATCTCCCAGCACTCCGGTCTCCAGGCATCAGCATCTTTTAGTAGAAAGTCCGAAGTGAAGCACGTGAAGACAATCTTCCCAGACGGAATCTTGTAATTCCTGTCACGTCCACGCTTGACCGGCAAATTGAAAGCCAGTGTCTTGCGTGCAAGGCTGCTCGCGATCTCGCTTCCGTACATCTCGTCCTGCCTGTAGACATAGCAGAACTTGCAGCCCGGACTGATCTTTGTGCAGCCGTGCCACGGATTCCAGTCAACGTAGATGTTCCAATCCTTTCCCATTATGAATATCCCGCTTCTGAATTATTAATATCCCAAATTCAGAACACAAAAATAGAAACTTTGCCCGGCAATACGGTCATATTCATAAAATCTTGCCTCTTCATACTGAGAAACTGTTTTGATTTGTTTGAAATG
>DBKH01000004.1:4259-5834 GCA_002297815.1 Bacteroidales bacterium UBA755
TGAAGTTTTTCACTCTCAAACCATCAAACAAACAAATCAAAACAGCTTCTAATTCTCACGATGCAGCTGTCGTTACTTTTTTATGATTTTGCCAAACCTTTATGAATATTCATTTTTGGTGTAAATTTACTATTTTTGTAATTGTTACCATTGGGGAGGAATGAACCGTGATGCGGAACTAAGGTTTGGAATTTAAATGACTGACGATATGGCGAACAAGGAGATATTGTACCCGATCGGTGTGCAGACTTTCGGGAAGGTGATAGAGGGAGGCTATCTTTACATAGACAAAACCGGCTATGTGTATGACCTCGCTCAAAAATATTCATATATATTCCTGAGTAGGCCGCGGCGGTTCGGCAAGTCGCTGCTGTCCTCCACTTTCCATAGTTACTTTGCCGGGGAGAAGGAACTGTTTGAAGGATTGAAGGCAGGGGAGTTGGAGACGGAATGGAAGAAGCATCCGGTGCTTCATTTCGACATGTCTACTGCCAAACATATGAGCGAGTCGCAGTTGCTGAGCGAATTGAATATAAAACTATTGGATTACGAACGCATCTATGGAAAGGTGGCGGCAGAGACAGAGATCAACCAACGTTTTGCCGGGTTGGTTCAAAGAGCCGTTGCGCAAACGGGTGAAAAGGCTGTGGTAATCATTGATGAGTATGACGCTCCTCTGCTTGACGTGATGAACGACAGGGAAAAACTATCTCCGATGCGTCAGATAATGAGGAACTTCTACAGCCCCATCAAAAGTCTGGACCCGTATCTCCGCTTCGTGTTCATCACCGGAATCAACAAATTCGCGCAGTTGAGCATATTCAGTGAACTGAATAATCTGATGAATATTTCGATGATTCCTGAATATTCCGCCATCTGCGGCATCTCGCAGACGGAACTTGAGATGAATTTTCAGGAACCGGCCAGAAAACTGGCTGAGGATCAGGGAATCAGTGTTCCGGAAGCGTTCGCCCTACTGAAGGAGAATTATGACGGTTATCATTTCTGTGAGAAATCGGAGGACATCTACAATCCTTACAGTCTGATGAAATGCTTCGCCACAAGGTCATTCGGCTCATATTGGTATGAGTCCGGCACACCGACCTATCTTGTGGAAAGACTTGAGCGGCATCCGATTGACGAACGCGCTCTTGACGAAATGTCTGGCATATCCCTTGACACTTTCGATGTCTCTCCGGAACTGAGCGACGACTCGATTCCGATGCTGTACCAGACTGGCTATCTGACCATTAAGTCTTATGATAAGACTTTTGACTCGTACACATTGGGCTATCCGAACAAGGAGGTCAGGAACGGCTTCCTGAAATCATTGCTCGCGCGCTACCGCAGCCAGGATCCATTGAGCGCCTCATTCGTGCTCCAGTTCTGCCTCGCTTTAAGGAAGGGAGACATAGACGCGGCTATGACGCGAATGCAGACATACATGTCGGCGATACCGAATGACCTTGAGAACAAGACCGAGAAGCATTATCAGACAATAATCTATCTGATATTCTCACTTCTGGGCTATTATATTCATACGGAAGTCAAATCCGCCGTTGGGCGGGCCGATGC